>NZ_JBFRKH010000023.1:0-80320 GCF_041469265.1 Shewanella sp. 10N.286.51.B2 | reverse complement strand
GTTTTCACTTCAACCGCTGGCGTTTCAGTTTTTACTTCAACTGCTGGCGTTTCAGTTTTTACTTCAACTGCTGGCGTTTCAGTTTTCACTTCAACTGCTGGCGTTTCAGTTTTAACTTCAACCGCTGGGGTTTCAGTTTTAACTTCAACCGCTGGCGTTTCAATTTTAACTTCTACTGCAGGTGTTTCGGCTTTAACTTCGACAGCTGGCGTTTCTACAGTAGGTGCAGCTTTAGCTTCGTTAGCTTGCTCTGCATCAAGTTGTTTTTCTAGCTCATCAACAGATGTAAATACAGCAGGGCTTGACGAGGTATCATCTTCATCACGACGACGACGTTGACCCGCTGCACGAAGGTGGCGAGGGCTACGACGGCTACGGCGCTGTCCTTCACGCTTGTCATCAGCATCTTCATTTACGGTTTCAGAAGCATCTTGAGTTGCTGTGATTTCTTCTGCAGATGTTGTGTTAGCAACAGCGGTTTCAGTAACAGGCGCCTGAACCGGTGCTTGCGCTTCAACTGGCGTTTCAGCTTCTACTTTAATGTCAGTTTCAGTGCTAACGTCTTTAGTCACTGGAACAGCAGCCTTAGCTTCAGATTTAGCTGAATCATTTTTAGTGATAACTTCAGCGTCTTTTCTTGGGCGGCGAGTACGGGCAGGTTTTGAATCCTGTTTGGTCTCTGGCTTAGCTTTAGGTTCAACTGCAACTTCAACCTGTGAAGTGGTGGTTTCCGCTAATTTAGCTTCGTTTTGCTCATTTTCAATTCGCACTTTACGACGCATGTTACGACGTTGACGACGCTCTCTCGCTGCTTCTTGCTTAGGCGATTTCTCAGCATCTTGACGTGGCTTTTCTGTCTTCGCTTTTGGCTCTGCTTTAGTTGGACGCTTATCAAGTTGTTCTTTATTAGCTACATCTCTGTCCGACTTTTTATTGCGCGCTTTATTATCACGACCTTTATTATCAGCGTCGTTGCGAGTATTACGGCGGTTGTCATTTCGAGAATCGTTACGACGACTGTCATTACGAGAGTCGTTACGACGATTACGACGGTTGTTTTGTGCTTCTTTACGGTTCTTATCAGCAGATTTAGTTTCAGTTTTAACTGGCTCTGGTGAGGCGAATAAACCACTAATAGCAGCAACAATTTTTGAGAAGAACCCAGGCTCTGCAGGCGCAGCCGGTTTGGCTACTGCAGCAGGTTTAGCTGCAGTTGTAGCTGCTGGCGCCGCTTTAGGGGTACCGAAGCCTTTAATTGCTGGCTGTTGTGCTTCCGCGCGCTCTAATTTGCGAGGCTCGTAAAGTTTTGCAGCAGGCTTTTCAACACGCTTGTAGCTTGACTCAACCACTTCATCATCGCTTCTGAGGCGTGATACACGGTAATCTGGTGTGGTCATATGTGCATCTGGGATGACATAAACTTCAACTTTATGGCGCTCTTCAGTAATACGAATTGCTTTACGCTTTTCATTTAACAAGAAGGCCGCTACATCGACAGGCACTACTGCTTCTATTTGAGTGGTGTTTTCTTTAATTGCTTCTTCTTCCATTAAGCGAAGAATAGAAAGCGCTAAAGACTCAGTGCTACGAATCGTACCTTGACCGTGACAGCGAGGGCATAAATGGCCAGCTGATTCACCAAGAGAAGGACGAAGACGTTGACGAGACATTTCCATCAGGCCGAAGCGTGAGATGCGACCGAGTTGAACACGGGCACGATCTAAATGAACCGCATCACGCATTCTATTTTCAACTTCACGTTGGTGTCTAACAGGGGTCATATCGATGAAATCGATAACCACTAAACCGCCTAAGTCACGAAGACGTAATTGACGGGCAATTTCATCAGCAGCTTCTAGGTTAGTGTTTAATGCTGTTTCTTCGATATCACCGCCTTTGGTTGCGCGTGCAGAGTTAATATCGATAGAGGTCAACGCTTCAGTTGGGTCAATAACGATTGAACCACCTGAAGGCAAACGTACTTCACGTTGGAAAGCCGACTCGATTTGAGATTCAATTTGGAAGTGAGTAAATAACGGCACTTCTGATTCATAACGCTTAACGCGCTCAACAAAATCTGGTCGAACTAAACCTATGTGCTGTTTAGCTTCTTCAAAAATGCGCGGGTGGTCGATTAAAATTTCACCGACATCACGGCGTAAGTAGTCACGTATTGCGCGAACAATAACGTTACTCTCTTGGTGAATTAAGAAAGGTGCAGGTTTGGTTTGCGCGGCCTCTTGAATTGCATCCCAGTGATGTTGTAAAACTTTCAAGTCCCACTTTAATTCAGCAGCATCTTTACCAACACCTGCAGTTCGAACGATTAAGCCCATACCGTTTGGCACTGATAACTCAGACATTGCCGCTTTAAGTTCAGTACGCTCATCACCTTCAATGCGACGAGAAATACCGCCAGCACGTGGGTTATTAGGCATAAGTACTAAGTAAGAACCTGCAAGACTGATAAAGGTTGTTAGCGCAGCGCCTTTATTACCGCGTTCTTCTTTATCAATTTGAACGATAACTTCTTGACCTTCAGATACCACTTCTTTGATATTTGGACGGCCTTGGAAAGAGTAACCTTTAGGGAAGTATTCGCGAGCAATTTCTTTTAGCGGTAAGAAACCATGGCGATCAGCACCATAGTCAACAAAAGCAGCTTCTAAAGAAGGTTCTACGCGGGTGATAGTACCTTTATAGATATTTGATTTTTTTTGTTCATGGCCTGGGCTTTCGATGTCCAGATCATACAATTGTTGCCCATCAACTAGGGCAACACGCAACTCTTCAGACTGAGTTGCATTAATTAACATACGTTTCATGATGACTTAATTCTTCTAATAAGGTCATCAAACAAAGTAAATTCGCTGCATTACGGGCCTAAAATGGTTATGCACAAAGCCTCGCGGCTGGTTTTTAGGCAAGTTAGGTGCGCATTACTGTAAGACGCATCGCTGCGTGTCGCATCCTATTTATGGCTTATTTTTTAATAATTACAAAAACAAGGAATTGGTTGTTCATTATCAACCAACCCCATAAATTTAATATTTCTTCCGATAATGCCCAAGTCGAATTGGTTTGTTTGATAACAAGCTAAAATTTGTTCGAATTTGGGATGGTATTTTTCAGGAAAACTTTTAAAATAAAGATGACACCGACGGTTTAATTGTAAAAACGAATTATTTCGTTTTGTGATGTTTACAATTTGCAAATCAATGACTTGCTACCAGTCTTGTTCATGAATTCTACTGAAAAAACACCGTAATAAATTGAGTTTGTGAACATTTTATCCACTGTTTATCCTCAATCACAGCGCAAATATAGCAATAATCAATTTAGACAGCAATCAAAACTCTCATTCTTATTGTCCCATCAGGTAGAAACTTAGGTTACAATACGCGCCGTAATAACTTAAGGCGCATCATGAATACAGAAACTCCCACAAAAGTTCAATTGGTCACTATTGATGAAGACCATTTCGAACAACGCATTGACAATTTTCTTCTCACCAAATTGAAAGGTGTACCTAAAAGCATGATTTACCGAATCGTGCGTAAAGGTGAGGTGAGGGTTAATAAAAAAAGAGTGAAGCCAGAATACAAGCTTCAACTTGAAGATGTTGTTCGTATTCCGCCAGTTAGAATTGCGGAAAAAGACAACCGCACAGCGCCGTCTGCAAAACTGTCTAAAGTAAGCCAGTTAGAAAGCAGAATCATTCATGAAGATAATCATCTTATCGTGCTGAACAAACCTGCAGGTATCGCAGTTCATGGTGGTAGCGGTGTCGATTACGGTGTGATTGAAGGATTACGTTCTTTAAGGCCACAGCAAAAATTTTTAGAGCTAGTACATCGTTTAGATAAAGACACCTCTGGCGTGTTGCTTATTGCCAAAAAGCGCAGTGCACTTAAGCATTTGCATGAGCAACTTAGAAACAAAACGATGCAAAAGGATTACCTTGCATTAGTTAGAGGTGATTGGCAGGCAAAAGACAAAGTGGTTAAAGTGCCTTTGCTAAAAATTACCTTAAAATCCGGCGAACGTATTGTTCGTGCCAATCAAGAAGGTAAACCTTCTGAAACACGTTACAAAATTATGCAGCGTTACCAAGGATGTACCTTAGTCAAAGCCAGTCCAGTGACAGGTCGAACTCACCAAATTCGCGTGCATTGTCAATATGCCGGCCATGCTATTGCGTGTGACGACAAATACAGTGAGCAAAAATTTGACGATTCTATGCGGGCTAAAGGTTTAAATCGTTTGTTCTTGCATGCTGCAGAGCTTAAATTTAAACATCCTGACAATGATGAAGTCACCACAGTCAAAGCGCCACTTGATGATGTTTTGTTAGCCACTTTAGATAAATTGACTCGTGCATGAAGCTAAATAATATAAAGCAGTACCAATTAGTGATTTTTGATTGGGATGGCACCTTAATGGATTCAGTCGGTAAAATTGTCGATTGTATGCAAAGCGTGGCGCAATCATTAGCACTTGATATTCCCTCTGAGCAAGCGGTTAGGGATATCATTGGCTTGTCTTTATTACCTGCGTTAGAAAAATTATTTCCTCATCATGGGAATAAGTACGATGAATTAATCGCAGGTTATAAACACTATTACCTTAATGTTAATCTAACACCATCGCCTTTGTTTGACGGCATAGAGCATTTACTTGCACAACTCAAAACCGCTGGTTACACCTTGGCAATTGCCACTGGTAAAAGGCGGGCGGGCTTAGACCGAATGTTGGCTGAAACTGGTTTAGGGCAATATTTTGTCGCGACTCGCTCAGCCGATGAAGCGCATTCGAAACCGCATCCATCGATGATTTTATCTTTGCTCGAAGAGTTAAATATTAACGCGGATCAAGCGGTGATGATCGGTGATTCAAAACTTGATATTGCGATGGCGAACAATGCTAAGGTAAACAGTATTGCGGTCACCTATGGCGCCCATAGCCTAGAGGATCTGTTAACTGAAGGGCCCACAGCCACAGTTAATCAACCGAAAGATATTTTATTACATATATAAGCAGAGCCATAATACGCTTTGCTTACTTTTGTAATTCATAAAGCCGATGTTAACCGCATCGGCTTTTTTGTGAGCCAATTACCTGTTGAACTGACAGCTAGCCAAAGCGGCATTGTGCAAGCTAAAGACGGTCTTGTTGAAAATTTAGCATTGTGTAAATATTTTTTAGCATCAAAAAGTTTATAGCACGTTTATATTATGGCGCTTTAATAGCTCGATTAAGCGGATTAATGGCAGACCAATGAGGGTATTAGGGTCATCTCCCTCAAGGCGTTCAAATAAAGCAATACCCAGTCCTTCAGATTTAAAACTACCTGCGCAATATAAAGGCTGCTCTAAATCAACATAACGCTCAATTTCTGCAGTCGTTAATTTTTTAAAGTGCACAGTGAAGGGTTCTACAATGCTATAAGCTTGCTGTGTGACATTATGGATAACACTTAAGCCAGTATAAAAGGTAATAGATTGACCTGAGGCTTGCTTAAGTTGTTTAACTGCGTTTTGTTTGTTTAGTGGTTTACCAATGATTTGTCCATTAATGACGGCCACTTGATCAGAGCCGATGATCACAGCAGGAATATGCGCTTGCTGACAGCTCGTTTGATTAAATAACTCAACACCAGCTTGTGCTTTTAATTGCGCTAAACGCAAAACTAATTGCTGCGCTGTTTCATCTTTAAGCGGCGTTTCATTGGTTTTTGGGCTGACACATTCAAACGGCAGTTGTAATTTTTCTAATAACGCTTTGCGATAAATAGAGGTGGAAGCTAGGATGATTTTAGTGTTCATGGCTCACTATTCGGGGAATTAGACAATTACTTCTATAATACGATAAAAAAGCGACTGAATGGAGTAATTTTAGTCGGATCGCGCTTGTGATCGCGGGCTGTGACAGGTAAAATTTCGCTTCGATCCATTTTAATGTTGGTGTTTAAGTAATGAGTCTATTTTGTTTGGTTAAGTCATTAACCACAATTTGGATAAATTTTCTTTGACTCTAGCGTTTTCAAACTATAATATGCGCGCCTTATGCAAACAGTAAAGATACCAGTATCAATTGATCCTATTCGAACTGCAGCCAGTGGTCTTCGTTATGAAGGCATAGTGCCTGGGGTTCAAAATAAGCGATTAAATGAATTATGTGCTGGCGATTGTTCCGATGTGACAGTGTCGTTAGAATGTGGCGTCGATATTCAGGGGATAGTCTACCTTCGCGGGAAGGCTGTGACGGAGCTCACTCTGCTATGTCAACGTTGTATGACACCATATACCACAAAGGTTACGGTCGACTTCAGCTTTGGTCTTTGTAAGACCCAAGATGAAATCGATGAGCTCCCGGATGCGTATGAGCCGATTGAGTGCAATGAAATTGGTGAAGTTCGTCTACATCAATTGGTTGAAGATGAATTGATAATCGCTATGCCAATTATTCCTATGCATCAGAATGATGATTGCAATTTAGGAACGAGCGACGTAGTTGTAGGCGAGATTGACCCCTCTCATGAGGAGCGTCCAAATCCGTTTGCAGTGTTAGAAAAACTGAAGAGCAAGTAATCTAGGAGACAGGTCAAATGGCTGTACAACAGAATAAAAAATCACGTTCAAAGCGCGGCATGCGCCGTTCACACGATGCATTGAGCACAGCTCAATTATCTGTAGACGCTACTAGCGGTGAATTACATCTACGTCACAATGTGACTGCTGATGGTTTTTACCGCGGTAAAAAGGTTATCAACAAGTAATTGTTGCTAATCTTATGACGAATCTGACGCTCGCGTTAGATGTGATGGGGGGCGATCATGGCCCCCTCGTCACAGTGCCTGCAGCCTTGCAGGCACTGAAATTTAACCCTCAATTATCAATTTATCTAGTCGGTAATCAAGCCGAAATAGACCCATATCTAATTGATATTGAAACGGCTATTCAAGCAAGAATTCAAATTATCCATACCACTGAAGTCATCACTATGTGTGATCGACCAATTCATGCTATCCGTTCTAAAAAACAAAGTTCAATGCGCTTAGCATTAGAATTAGTTAAAGATGGTAAGGCTCAGGCCTGTGTGAGTGCGGGTAATACTGGCGCGTTAATGGCGCTATCAAAGATCTTATTAAAAACCTTGCCCGGTGTAGATAGACCTGCATTAGTCAGTTGTTTACCTGCTATGACAGGTAAACCAGTCTATTTACTCGATCTGGGTGCTAACGTTTCTTGCGATTCTGAAACCTTGTTTCAGTTTGCTGTCATGGGCTCGGTGTTATGTGAAGTTGTGCATAAACGCTCTAGACCAAAAATTGCGTTACTTAACGTCGGTATTGAAGACGTTAAAGGTAACGATCAAGTCCAACAAGCAGCTCAGCACCTGATACACACTTCTCAAGTCAATTACGATGGCTTTATTGAAGGTGATGAGATATTTACCGGCAAAGTCGATGTTATCGTCTGTGACGGCTTTGTTGGCAACATTACATTAAAAACATCTGAAGGTATTGCTAAGTTATTAGTTCATCAATTAAAACATGGATTAACTCAAGGCTTTTTCGTTCGTTTGTTATCAAAATTCCTCGCTCCACGTATCCAAGCTGTACTGAGTAAGATGAACCCCGACCACTACAATGGTGCAAGTCTGATAGGATTGCGCGGAATAGTAGTAAAAAGTCACGGAAATGCTGATGAAGCCGCTTATTTACAAGCAATCAATTTAGCTGCAACGGAAGCAAAACGTCGTTTACCGGAAATGATTAAAGATCGTCTGGAGACGATTCTTTTAGACATCAATAGCTGATCTCATAATATGTATACAAAAATTCTCGGAACTGGTAGTTATCTGCCGGTGCAAGTTCGTAGTAACCACGATCTAGAAAAAATGGTCGACACCTCTGACCAATGGATTGTGGAACGTACGGGTATTTCAGAGCGACGCATCGCTGCTGAATATGAATCTGTGACTACCATGGGTTATCAAGCTGCGCTGAAAGCCTTAGAAATGGCAGGTGTTGAAGCAAGCGAATTAGATATGATTGTCTGTGGTACAACCAGTGCCAATAATGCATTTCCAGCTGCGGCTTGCGAAATACAAAAATTATTAGGCATTCATACTATTCCTGCATTTGATATTGCTGCCGCATGTTCAGGCTTTGTTTATGCATTGTCGGTTGCAGATCAATTTATTAAAACCGGTGCCGCTAAGAAAATATTGGTGGTGGGCGCTGACGTGTTGTCACGCCTGTGCGATCCTGAAGATCGCAGTACCATCATATTATTTGGTGATGGTGCTGGCGCTGCGGTTATTGGCGCCAGTGAGCAACCGGGTATTATTTCAACCCATATTTATGCCGATGGCCGCCAGGGGGATTTGCTAAAGTGCACATTCCCGCCTCGGGCCAGCGAAACATCAGAAGCTGTGAGCTTTATGACCATGAAGGGCAATGATGTCTTTAAGTTTGCGGTGACGCAATTATCCCATGTGGTGACAGAAACCCTGCGAATTAATAATATCGACAAGTCTGAAATTGATTGGTTAGTACCACATCAAGCCAACTTTAGAATTATTAAAGCGACCGCCAAAAAGTTAGATATGAGTTTAGATAAAGTGGTATTAACGCTGGCAAAGCACGGTAATACTTCAGCAGCTTCTGTGCCTATCGCGTTAGATGAGGCAGTAAGAGATGGCCGTATTAAACGCGGACAGCTTATTTTACTTGAAGCATTTGGCGGTGGATTTGCTTGGGGCAGTGCGCTAGTTAGATTCTAGATATCATTGATAAATAGCAGTAGGATATAACGCGATTAATTTATATTTTACAGCTAGCAAAAAATAAAAAGTTGTTTTTCAAAAACGAATAAAGGTAATAATTATAATGGAAAATATAGCGTTTGTTTTTCCAGGTCAAGGCTCGCAATCAGTTGGTATGCTTGCTGATTTAGCAGCTGATTACCCTGTAGTAACTGAGACATTTGCTCAGGCGAGTGCCGTATTAGGTTACGACTTATGGGCATTGGTGCAAGATGGACCTGCTGAAACTCTAAATGAAACAGATAAAACTCAGCCTGCATTATTAACCGCAAGTGTGGCTATCTGGCGCGTTATCGAAGCAAGTGGCACGATTAAACCTGCTGTTTTAGCAGGCCATAGTTTAGGTGAGTATTCAGCATTAGTGTGTGCTGGCATTATTGCCTTTGAAGATGCGGTAAAATTAGTTGAATTGCGCGGTCAATTAATGCAGCAAGCAGTACCAGCAGGTACCGGTGCTATGTACGCCATTATTGGTTTAGATAATGATGCAATTGCTAAGGCATGTGAAGAGTCAGCAAATGGCGCTGTTGTTAGCCCTGTGAATTTTAATAGTCCTGGCCAAGTAGTTATTGCGGGTGAAAAAGAAGCCACAGAAAGAGCCGCTGGCGCATGTAAAGCTGCTGGCGCTAAAATGGCAGTTGCTTTACCTGTGAGTGTGCCGTCACATTGCGCATTAATGAAACCTGCAGCTGATAAACTGGCACTTGCATTAGAGAATATCAAGTTTAACTCGCCGGTTATTTCTGTGATTAATAACGTTGATGTAGCAAGCCCTAATGATGCAGCTGCAATTAAAGATGCGCTAGTTCGCCAATTATATTGCCCGGTACGTTGGAGTGAGACAGTTGAGTTAATGGCAAGTCAGGGGATTACTGATTTAGCTGAAATTGGCCCTGGTAAAGTATTAACTGGGTTATCAAAAAGAATTAATAAGTCATTAAAAGGGCAAGCAATTAATAATGCAGCCACTTTATCAGCTTTAATTCAATAAGGAATATTCATGAGCATTAGCTTTGATTTAACAGGTAAAGTCGCGTTAGTTACTGGCGCAAGTCGTGGTATTGGCCGTGCCATCAGTGAAACACTGGTTGAAGCAGGCGCTACCGTGATCGGCACTGCAACCAGTGAAAAAGGTGCCGCTGCAATTCAAGATTACCTTGGTGATAACGGCTTTGGTTTAGTATTAAATGTGACTGATAGTGAATCAGTTACACAATTATTCAGCCAGATAAAAGAAAAAGCCGGTGATGTTGATATCTTAGTAAACAATGCTGGTATCACACGTGATAATTTATTAATGCGCATGAAAGATGATGAGTGGCATGATATTCTTGACACTAATTTGACATCACTGTTTAGATTATCCAAGCCGGTTATGCGGTCTATGATGAAAAAGCGCAGCGGCCGTATTATTAATATTGGCTCTGTGGTCGGAACCATGGGTAATGCCGGGCAAGTAAACTACTCAGCAGCTAAAGCTGGTTTGATTGGATTTACAAAATCTCTTGCAAGAGAGGTTGCATCTCGTCAAATTACCGTTAATGCTGTTGCCCCTGGATTTATCCAAACAGACATGACAGATGAGCTTAATGAAGAGCAGCAAAAAGCTTTCATGGCGCAAGTTCCAATGGCTCGACTCGGTCAGGCGCAAGAGATTGCCAATGCGGTATTGTTTCTAGCTTCTGACTCTGCAGCTTACATCACTGGTGAAACTTTGCATGTAAACGGCGGAATGTACATGGCCTAAGGACCATAATTGATAACGACTTTTATTGAATCTCGTTTGATATCAAAGTATGATAATTTTCGTGGTTAGACCACGAAAACTAAGCTTGCAATGTCAGCTGGATCGAATAAACTACTCTCAATCTTACGCAAGTGTGTAATTTGAATAGGAAAGAAAACTAATGAGCAACATCGAAGAACGTGTAAAGAAAATCATTATTGAGCAACTTGGCGTTAAGGAAGAAGACGTTAAATCAGCTGCATCATTCGTAGACGATTTAGGTGCAGATTCTCTGGACACTGTTGAATTGGTTATGGCTCTAGAAGAAGAGTTTGACACTGAGATCCCTGATGAAGAAGCTGAAAAGATCACTACTGTTCAAGCAGCGATCGATTACGTTTCAAAAAATCAGTAATCCCTGATTCACTAAAACAGGTGGCATTTATGCCGCCTGTTTTTGTTTGTGGCGTCGAATAAATGTCGACTTAACTCTCTATAAAAGTGAGTTAACCCATCATTTCTTATCATCCGTTTGATCTTTTTCCTTTGATTGGTGGTGGGTTAACAGAATATCTCTTGGCGAATGCCTAATAAAATACAAAGGTGAATGCTGTGTCTAAACGTCGTGTGGTAATTACAGGTTTAGGACTAGTTACTCCAGTGGGTAACGATGTCGAATCTTCTTGGCAATCTTTATTAGCTGGTAAAAGTGGTATTGCACCTATTACCAAATTTGATGCAACTGAATTTAGTACTCGTTTCAGTGGCTCGGTAAAAGACTTCGATGTTGAGCATTATATGTCTCGCAAAGATGCCCGTAAAATGGATTTATTTATCCAATACGGCATGGCTGCAGGTATACAAGCAATGACAGACTCAGGTCTTGATATGGAACAAGAAAATCCAGCGCGAGTTGGCACAGCGATTGGTGCTGGTATGGGCGGAATGCCATTAATTGAGCAAAATCATGCAGCATTGCTTAAAGGTGGCCCTCGAAAAGTGTCGCCATTTTTTGTTCCTAGCACCATTATTAATATGATTTCTGGTCATTTATCTATTAAGTATGGCATGACTGGGCCAAACTTTGCAGTAACAACAGCTTGTACAACGGGTGTGCATAATATTGGTTTTGCAGCGCGTACGATTGCCTACGGTGACGCCGACGTTATGGTTGCTGGCGGCGCTGAAGATGTTACTTGTCCGTTAGCTGTTGCTGGTTTTGGCAGCGCCAAAGCCTTGTCAACTCGTAATGACGATCCAACCGCTGCAAGCCGCCCATGGGATAAAGACCGTGATGGTTTTGTTATCGGTGATGGCGCAGGTGTGTTGGTGATGGAAGAGTATGAGCATGCTAAGGCGCGCGGCGCTAAAATTTATGCAGAGCTTGTTGGCTTTGGTATGAGTGGCGATGCTTTTCATATGACATCACCACCAAGTGATGGTGCGGGCGCTGCTGCAGCAATGGTTAATGCCATTAATGATGCGCAAATTGCCAATGAAGAGGTTGGTTATATCAATGCCCATGGCACTTCGACTCCAGCAGGTGATAAAGCTGAAGCGGCTGCGGTTAAGTCGGTGTTTGGCGACCATGCTTATGATTTACTTGTAAGTTCTACTAAATCTATGACCGGACATTTATTAGGTGCAGCGGGCTCAGTTGAAGCAATTATTACAATCTTAGCGTTGCGGGATCAAATTGTACCGCCTACCATTAATTTGGATAACCCTGATGAAGGTTGTGACTTAGATTTTGTACCGCACGTAGCCAAACCCCATAGTTTTGATTATGCATTGTGTAACTCATTTGGCTTTGGTGGCACTAATGGTTCACTTTTATTTAAAAAGTAACGTGATTAAAATGTAATAAAAAGGCAGTCACTTTAAAAGTGACTGCCTTTTTATTTAAATTAATTAAAGCTTACAGTTTTATTAGTCGCTGCTGTACTCGCTCAATGTCGTTACTCTTACCCACTAATTGAATATGATCGCCTTCTTCAGTTATCAGATCAGGAGTAATCAACATATCAAATTTATTTCTGGCAAGTGCTGTAATACATACTGAACTGTCGGTATTGGCATTCAGCATTTTTTTAATCGCTTTTAGTGACAGACCAACTAAGTGGTTAGGCTTAATCACGTATTCAAATGTCGTTTCAATAATGTTGCTATCATCAATAGCGATTTCAGTACCAATGATATTATCATCATAATAATAAAGTGCATTATTAGGTCCGGTAATGGTCACAATATCACCTGCTGCAATCATATCAGGCTGTTGTTTATCAAGGTTTTGGCTTAAGGTTAATTCAAAACTCACATCAATTGCTGCCTCATTAAGTTGTAACAAGGTTTTATCGACGACCGTACTATCGTTATTTACTTCAAATGAGCGAGAAACAATATTTTTAGTGGTATTGATATTTTTTGGCTTAAATGGATCCATTAACAAGAGTTTACTCTCTGTATATTTAGAGCCAGATAAAAAACCAATGATATAGATAAATATACCCAATAGCAGTACACCAAGTTCTGGCTCTAAATGGAGATGAAGCAGTGTGATGGTGATGCAACCACCGATAAAACTAGCCAGAATACCAAACACAACTCTGTGCATGCTAATTAAGCCGATTAAAAAACCTATTACTAATGTTAAAACAAAAGTGATGTATGGGTTGGAATGAAATAAATTTTCAATTGTTTCCATAATTATGACTACTTTATTTTGGAGCGATTTATGCCAACAATACTCATTACTGTATATATTAATTACATAGTAGGGATATTCACCCTTGGTAAAATATCACCAACGATAATCAATACAGTGTGGTGTTATGCAGTCATAATAAAGTGCAGTCAGTTTTATAGACAATCTCATTTGAAGGATGAAACCCTGCATTGAAGTTGCTGAAGATAACTAAAGGGATGAAAGCCTCTTAATGCAGAGGCTACTAATACAAATATGATGCTATTAT
Source organism: Shewanella sp. 10N.286.51.B2 (assembly GCF_041469265.1). Lineage (NCBI taxonomy): Bacteria > Pseudomonadati > Pseudomonadota > Gammaproteobacteria > Alteromonadales > Shewanellaceae > Shewanella > Shewanella sp. 10N.286.51.B2. The sequence goes on along the minus strand of NZ_JBFRKH010000023.1, from coordinate 66,790 downwards.
TTGGATCTAACTCTATTTATATAGTTAGCTATGGCTGATGTGATAGACTTTTTGGCCGGCATAACTTGTTTTGAGTGTGGGTTCCAAAGTGATATAGGTACTTGTAATGCGTCTTGTATTTGTTCTATTTCTATCGGTATAAGATCGTGTGCAGTATATTCCATGGAATTGATTAACAATGGGAAAATGCTCCACCCAAGACCTTCTTCAACCATTTTAATGATGAGAGTCAGTTGATCTACCACTTCATAATTGGAGGAGACAATGATTTTTTTACTCATATCATCATCAAGCATGGATTTTAAGATAAACTGACGGCTAGTCTTCATTTTAGCCAAGGTTGCTTCAGAGTTTAGTGTTGCTAGGTCAGCGTCTTTGTTGGTGAAAGCGGCAAATGACATGTTACATAAAAAAGTATGATCGATGCTGTTTAGCACTTTGCTTTCGTATACATTCACAATTCCAAAATGAATACTGCCGTCTTGTATTCCCACTTTAATATCATTTTTGGTTCTGACGAGGAAGTTAACTTTTAATGATGGGCTGTCAATTAGCAGTTGTTTTCTAATCTCAGATATCACTTGTTGCGGTATAAAACTGCAATACCCAATTGTAATTGAATTAAGCTCACCAAATGCCAAGCTCATGGCCACTTGGTCAAAGGTTTTGGATTGCTCAATAGCCTGTTTGGCATAGTTATAAAGTAGTACTGCATCTTCAGTCGGTTCAACGGTTCTACCGTTCCGTTCAAACAGGGTAATGGCTAATTGATCTTCAAGGTTATTAATGACTTGGCCAATAGTTGTACGATGTTTGTCCAGTTTCACCGCTGCTTTACTGAAAGCTTTCTGCTCATAGACAGTTACAAAGGCAAGAAGTTGTTCCAAACTAAAGTTCATAGTTGTCTCTTCAAATAATGAAAAATGCGATGTGGTATGCATTTGGGGTTATACCGTCACTTAAATCACAATTTATCACACATAAAAACAATTGTTTATAGATTTCGATGGGTGAGATCCATCATAGATGATTACAAGATTTTCTCTGCCGCCATTAAAATATATGCATAAATGAGTAAGAAGACATTAAGTCAATGTTTTTTAAATAGTTAATATTATTTAGGTGATAGGCGTATGAGCATAATGCCCCATGAAGTGGTAATCGGTGATGTGTATTTTCCGCCATTATTACTGGTTGCCGCTATGGCATATATATTAACCGGCGTAGTTACCGCTATTGGTACTAAAATTGGTTTACATAAATATGTCGCAGCTCCGGCCATAGTTGAATTGTCTATGGTTATTCTTTTTATCGGCTTAATTAGCCAATTTATTTCCATATTTTAAGTAGGTAACGCCAATGTTTAAACGTTATTTTATTACCCTGTTGCTGATGGCGGCGGCAATAGGTGTTTTGTATAGTCAGTATCAAACTTACACTGATAATCCTTGGACAAGAGACGGTCAAGTCAGAGCCTATGTTATCCAAGTAACCCCACGAGTGACAGGTCAAATTGTAAAAGTTAATGTCATTGATAATAGTCATGTACAAAAAGGTGATGTGCTTTTTGAGATTGACGCTAGCCTATACCAAACCAGTTTACAAAAAGCGGTAGCAACTGAAAAGCAATCACAAGCATTAGTTCGTAAGGCTCAGAACGAGTCTAGTCGTGCTATTGAATTAGAAAAGCTAACCCCTGGTGCTCAGTCAGTGTTAACCCTTAATAATCTACAAAATGCAGTTGAAACCGCACAAGCGAACTTGTTAATGGCAAAAGCCCAAGTGGCAGAAGCTAAATTAAATCTAGCTTACACTAAAATTACTGCACCAACAGATGGCTATATTACTAATTTGAATTATCGAGTAGGCTCACAAGTCGTTGCTAATTCGCCTGTTGTTGCTTTGATTGATGAAAACAGCTTTTGGATTGACGGTTTTTTTAAAGAAACTGATTTAAAAGATGTGGCTATTGATAATAAAGCCCAAGTCACATTAATGATGCATGACCAAGTCACTTTAGAAGGTAAAGTACAAAGTATTGGTTACGGCATTTCGAAAACTGATGGCAGTACCGGCAATTCGTTACTACCTAATGTGAACCCGAATTTCGAGTGGATCCGCTTAGCACAACGCATTCCAGTTAAGATAAAACTTGATAAGTTACCTGAAGATATTCAGCTGCGAGTTGGTATGACGGCATCGGTAAAAATTCTAAAGCATTAAATTTTATAGAGTGAGAATGTGTATGCTCAGTTTACCCGTTAAGGAAGCGATAAAAGTTTCTGTCTCTGTCGGTATAGCAATTGCCTTAGCATTGTTTTTTCAATGGGAAAAACCTTATTGGGCTGCTATTACCGTTATTGCCATTGCTTCAAATGAAACTCTTGGGCATGGCTTACACAAAGGTAAAAACCGCCTTATAGGTACAGTTTGCGGCATTAGTGTGGCGTTATTTCTGGTGAGCTTTTTTGCCCAGACTCCGATGTTATTCATTGGTTGTTTACTGTTGCTTTTGGCTGTTAGCGTGTGGTTTGCTGATAATTTGCGTTATGGTTATGCATTTACCATGGGCTTTACTGTGTGCACTATTGTTGCGGTAATGGGAGGCTTTAATGGTGAAGCTTCATTTGATATTGCGGTTTTACGAATACAAGATAATTTACTTGGAGTGCTAGTTTATTCAATTGTTTATCGTTTTATTTGGCCTTTAAACACTGAATCTTTATTCTTTAGCAGCGTTGACTCTGCGTTAAATGCTTTTCATAAAATAGATAACGCGCTTAACGAGGCTGCAAAAAGTGCTCATCATGATAATATTCAAGACTTATTAGTCGATGCACAATTACTGATTGATAAATTAAGTGACTTGATCAGTATGCCATTGAGTTCCAGTTATAAACTTCAACATGAAAAAGATAAATGGACTGTCATAGTCGATGGTTTTTCTCACGTTCTGCAGCATAGCAAATCCACCATCAAGTTGTTATCCAGTGATAAACCCAATGATGATAAGTTGCAACAGTTAGGTTATTTTTCCCAAGAAATTAAAATGCTTGATAATGCCATTAATGGCGAAAAGTTAGATGTTGAAATTTTAGCTAACTACTGGAAGCAAGAGAGCATAAAGCCCCAAAACTCGAAAGAGGCTGTAAAAGAAAATTTATTGAAAGTGAGAATTAACAGAGTTATAAAGGCGGTTGCAATAGCCTCAACTTGTTATGGCGCATGGATATATTTTGCCTTACCTGGTGGTATTTTTATCCCTATGTTTGGTTCAATTTTTGCCAATATAACAGTCAGTTTACCATTTCCTTTAATGAAGCAGGTGATATTATCTGCACTGCTATGGGGAGTGTTTTTTTTACTGCAATATATTTTTATAATGCCCGCATTTACAGAGCTTTGGCAGTTAGTTGGTTTTTATATGATTAACGTTTTCCTCATTTGGGGACTTTTTCCAAAGCCTGCAATGATGCTAGTGCGTATGCTAGGTGGCAATTTACTTATGGTAATGACTATGAGTGCATTACATTTAACGCCTAGTTATGACATTAATACGCCATTGCTGATACTGGTCATATTAATGATTACCGTGATTGTTGCACGTTTCTATAATCAATTATTTATGCTCAAATAAGAGAAATAAGATTTCCTCATGACGCTCAATACAGCATTGAGCGTCATTAATAGCCTCGAATTTAAATTCTTTTATATATAATTCCAGTTTAACCCCCTAATCCTTCTATTGGTTTTGATCCGTTTTTATTTTATCTACTTAGGTAATTTTGATGCTGATTTGCTGTTTATCTCAGTAGTGGTTTTTATTCATGTAGGGTTTAATCCATCAATAGCGATTAAATATCTAATAAATAAACACATACAATATTCCCATTGAACGGAAAAAGCGCGTTAGCCAATAACGTTTGCTGAACTTGCATTATGTTTTTCCGAAATTTGAATCAGGAAATGATTCGATAACTTATTTGCCATAGATTGGCTTTCAAAGGGTACTATTAATGAATCAAACGCTATTTTGTTCACTTAATCATTTTTCTACTTCTCGCTGTATTCTAAAAGCAATACCAATAGCCATATTGTTAACACTCTCAAACGTAAGTTATGCGCAGGAAAGTATTTTTGTTGAAGATAAAAACAACAAACAACTCATTAATTCAGCGGAGCAAAATGTTTTTCAACAATACGGCGTTTCAGAAGATATTTTGAAATTAGGCTTAAGCTCGCTGTCACTAGGTGATCAGCAAGTTGAGCGTGTGGTTAGAACCTTGGAAGTCGGCGATAAGGTAAAAAGTTCAGATGTGTTTTTGGTTCAAAGTACAGATACTCGAGGTAATATTGATCTGAGAATTAAATATGACCAATCTAAATTAGATGATAATGAGGATGTCATAAAAACTATCGAACAAATAACTAAAACAGAATATCGCTTGAAAAATTACATGGAAAGTTATGATAAGTCTTCCGTCGTTGTTGATGAGATATCTGCCAATGAAATAGAAATAAGCTTTAATTACTCTAAATATGGTTTACCGCAAGATATTGCTTATTTTCGTTTTATGCGGGTTAAGCTTACTGTAGTAAATGGTGTTGCAACCAAAATGGTCATGACCAATTCAAAACCATTTGATTTTGATGCGTTTAGTGTCGAACATTATCGTCAAGAAGTTGATTTAATGACACTGGTTAACGGACACACAGCCATTGCAAATAAAGTGATTCACGCTACTGGTAAAAAAGGTAACAAAGAAGCAAGTTATCACGCAACTATCAAGCCCGTGGCATTTTATGATGATGAACATGGTGCATTAGTTTTTGATGAAGCGTCATTAAAAATGGTTTCTGATCCGCGCATTCGTGAAGAAAAGGTCGATTTAGATAGACTCTTTCCGTTAATGAGTGATTTAGTTCGCCAGCAAGGTATTGATGTGCCACTGCCATTTGGTTTTTCGGTCGCTTATCGAAATCAAGATATGGATTTTGGTTTTGATAGTTTTAATATTATGGGGGTAGATTTGGATGAATGGTTTGATCCATCGAGCTCAGTTGGCACTGTTAATGCTGAAAGTTATTCATTCAGAGCTGATGTCAATATTTTACCGTTTTGGAATATATATGCTTTAGTGGGCAAGGTGAATGTGGATGCAGTCGTTGATGCCCAATATACCGGAAAACTTAAAGATGTGTTTGAAGATAAGCTCGGGGTTATCGGTGGCAGTTTGGCATGCAGTTTATTAGAAAATCAGGGCGCTGATTTATGCTCACCAGGAAGAGTCGAAGTGCCGCTACATTTAGAATATGATCTGGCAGGTTTGGGGACAACGCTTTCTGTCGGTTATAAAGAATTTTTTGCATCTGTTACTGCAACTTACTCTAAAACTCGTCTTGATGGCCAGGATTGGGGAGATGGTATTGTGACTATCCAGCCAATGCTTGGTTATCAATTCCTTGAGTCGCGAGCACAAATTTTTATCGGCGCAGAATATCAAGGCCTTAAGCCTTCGATGACTGGTAATTTAGGCGATATATTGGGAACCGGTGAAGACTTTACTTTTGATGTGGGTGTAGGGTTAGAACAATGGGCTTATTTAGTGGGTTTTAATAAACAGATAGGTCGTCATTTAAATTTGACAGGGCTGTACAATAAAGGTGAAACAAGAAGTTCATTTACTTTAAATTTAGGTTATCGTTTTTGATGTATTCAGTGGTAATTCAAGAGCCACCCATTAGCTAACCCTTTATAGTGTCAGTTTTAGTAAGCACAACTTTTTAAAGTTGTGCTTTTTTGTTTTTTGAAACTCAGCAGTATTTTTTGAACTACCAAATAGCAATTAAGTACTCTTTCATCAAATATCTTCATTTAGGCATAATTTTTACTCATTTCTTTGATTAATTATCGTAAACTGACATTAATTAGCTGAATTAGGAGTCGTTATGGCCGGATTAGAAAGAGAAATTACCTTAAGGTTTTTAGCTGAACCTGCAGATGTGAACTTTGGCGGCAAAGTGCATGGTGGTGCGGTGATGAAATGGATTGATTTAGCTGCATATGCTGGTGCTGCAGGTTGGAGTGGTAAATATTGCATTACCGCTTATGCTGGTGGTATTCGTTTTGTAAAGCCTATCCATGTGGGCAATATTGTTGAAGTAAGCGCCAAAGTTATTTATACCGGCACATCGTCCATGCATTTTGGTATAGCGGTTAAAGCGGGTGACCCTAAAGAGCCTGAACGTCATCTTACTACCCATTGTATCGTGATTATGGTCGCAGTTGATGATGATGGTAAACCTACATCAGTACCTGAGTGGGTCCCCCAAACAGATGATGATATTCGTTTGAGGGATTCAGCATTACGTTTAATGGATATGCGCAAAAAAATTGGCTCTGAAATGGAAGCCCATGTAAAACCGGCTTTGTAATCAATGTATTAGCCAAAATTCAATCGCTTACTCATAAAGCCTAACTCGTTTTGGCTTGTAGCACAATCAACACTATTTTTAATAAACAACCACAATAATAATGAACGAAGGAATGATATGGCTAAAGTAGCATTTATCGGCTTGGGCGTGATGGGATACCCAATGGCAGGGCATTTGGCTAACCAAGGGCATCAAGTTACGGTTTATAATCGCACCACAGCAAAAGCGCAGCAATGGGCAGCGCAATATTCTGGTGAGTTAGCATTGACCCCAAAACTTGCGGCAGTAGAGCAAGATATCGTGTTTACTTGTGTGGGTAATGATGACGATCTTCGCCAAGTGGTTTTAGGGGAAGATGGCATTGTTCATGGGATAAAAGCTGGGGCAATTTTGGTCGATCACACCACCGCATCTGCCGATGTTGCTCGTGAACTGGCAGCCGTGCTTGCTAAGCAAGAGGTTGAGTTTCTAGATGCGCCCGTATCAGGTGGTCAAGCCGGTGCTGAAAATGGCGTGTTAACTGTGATGATGGGCGGAAAAGAAGCCGTTTTTAACCAAGTAAAACCGGTCATTGAGGCCTATAGTCGCTGCGCAGAATTATTAGGGGAGGTTGGCGCGGGCCAGTTAACCAAAATGGTCAATCAAATCTGTATCGCAGGAGTGGTGCAAGGGCTTGCCGAAGGGTTACACTTTGCTAAAAGTGCAGGTCTTGATGGTTTAAAAGTGGTTGAGGTGATCAGCAAGGGCGCAGCTCAAAGCTGGCAAATGGAAAATCGTTATCAAACCATGTGGCAAGGTGAGTATGACTTTGGCTTTGCCATTGACTGGATGCGTAAAGATTTAGCTATTGCTTTAGATGAAGGGCGTCGTAATGGTAGCCAGTTACCAGTTACTGCCTTAGTGGATCAATTTTATTCTGAAGTACAAGCCATGAAAGGTAACCGCTGGGATACTTCAAGTTTGTTAGCGCGTTTAGAAAAAAACCGCTAGACGCTCTAAATGGTGATAACTTATTAGCCATTGCACAATTTTGTCGTTTAAGTTGCGAATTTAGTTTGTTGGTAACATAAAAGCTCGCTGGTATTTAACATTGCCGGTGAGCTTTTTTGTTATCGTATTAGCCCTTGGTATTTGTAAAAAATTCAATGATTTACTATCACTTGTTGTAATGATGTTCATTGGTTCTCAAGGTGATTGATTAGCTTATAAGCATTTGCTGCTCATAAATGGCGCTTAAGTTAATAGGTCGTTAATTTGTATTAAATTATACTATCGAAAATATAAATTCGATTTAATTTAAATGCCGCATTTTACTCAATAAAATCGTAATAAATGCTAGTAAATTAAGCTTAGCTAACGTAAAATTCCAGCTTTTGTTTTACCCCCATGCTTTAGGCATAAAGTTGACTTTGTGCCTAGACTACTATGTCGCCTGATAATCAGGCGCCCAATAGCATTTGATATGCAAAAATGCAGTGGATGAGAAAATGCAGCAGTTAACAGAGATCGTAGAACAAGCCTTAGAAGTAATAGGTAAGGCCAGTGATCTAAAGACACTGGATGATATCCGTGTCGACTACCTTGGTAAGAAAGGTAAGATCACTGACATGATGAAAATGATGGGTAGCTTAAGTCCAGCAGAGAAACCTGCCTTTGGACAAGCAGTCAACCAAGCTAAGCAAGCGGTACAGAAGCAACTTTCTGAGCGTATTGAAGGCTTAAAGGCTGCTGAATTAGAAGCGCAACTTATCGCAGATAAAATCGATGTAACCTTACCAGGTCGTACGCTTGAAATGGGCGGTTTACACCCAGTAACACGTACGATTGAACGTATTGAAACTTTCTTTGGCGAGCTTGGTTTTACCACTAAGCATGGTCCTGAAATCGAAGATGACTTTCATAACTTCGATGCATTGAATATTTCTGAGCATCATCCAGCTCGTGCTGATCATGACACCTTTTATTTCAATCCAAAAGTGATGTTGCGTACGCAAACTTCAGGGGTACAAATTCGTACCATGGAGCATGAAAAGCCACCTTTACGTATCATTTCTCCAGGTCGTGTTTATCGTAACGACTACGATCAAACTCACACGCCAATGTTCCACCAAGTGGAAGGTTTGTTAGTTGATGAAAAAGTTAACTTTGCAGAGCTGAAAGGCATTTTGCATGACTTCTTACGTAACTTTTTCGAAGAAGATTTAGAAGTGCGATTCCGTCCATCTTACTTCCCGTTTACTGAGCCTTCAGCTGAAGTTGATGTTATGGGTAAAAACGGTAAGTGGCTTGAAGTATTAGGTTGCGGCATGGTGCACCCTAATGTGCTTCGCAGTGTCGGTATCGACCCAGAAAAATACTCTGGTTTTGCTTTTGGTATGGGTGTTGAGCGTTTGACTATGCTGCGCTACGGTGTTAACGACTTACGTGCCTTCTTTGAAAACGATTTACGTTTTCTTAAGCAATTCAAATAACGGAGCAATATAAAGATGAAATTCAGTGAATCTTGGCTTCGTGAATGGGTTAGCCCATCTGTAAGCCGTGAAGAATTATCACACCAAATCACAATGGCCGGTCTTGAAGTTGACGGTATTGATGCCGTTGCAGCCGAATTTAGCGGTGTGATTGTTGGTGAAGTGGTTGAGTGTGGTCAGCATCCAGATGCTGACAAATTACGCGTAACTAAAATTAATGTTGGCGGCGATGAGTTAATTGATATCGTTTGCGGTGCACCAAACTGCCGTTTAGGCTTAAAAGTTGCGGTAGCAATGGTTGGGGCAGTGCTACCTGGCGATTTTAAAATTAAAAAAGCCAAACTACGCGGCCAGCCATCATTTGGTATGTTGTGTTCATACGGTGAGATCGGTATTGATATCGAAAGTGACGGTATTATTGAATTACCTGCAGATGCGCCGATTGGTAAAGATATCCGTGAATATCTTCAACTAAACGATGTCATCATCGACGTTGATTTAACCGCTAACCGTGCAGATTGTTTAGGTATGGCAGGCTTAGCGCGCGAAGTTGGTGTATTAAACCGTCAAGCGGTTGCTGAGCCGACGTGGGATCCTGTTACTGCAACTATCGATGATAAAGTTGAAATTAACGTTATTGCAGCAGATGCCTGTCCTCGTTATTTAGGCCGTGTGGTTAAGAATGTAAACTTAGCGGCAGCAACGCCTTTATGGATGCAAGAGAAGTTACGTCGTAGCGGTATTCGCTCAATCGATCCCATTGTAGATATTACTAACTACGTATTGATTGAATATGGTCAGCCAATGCATGCGTTTGATTTAGCAGCCTTAAATGGTGCTATTCAAGTGCGTTTAAGCGACGGCGTTGAAAAGCTTACTTTACTTGACGGTAACGAAATTACAGTACCAAGTGACACCCTAGTGATTGCTGACGATAAAGCAGCCGTTGCCTTAGCGGGTGTATTTGGCGGTGAAGCGTCAGGCGTAACTGCAAAGACCCAAGATATTTTATTAGAGTGCGCATTCTTTGCGCCTTTAGCCATTATGGGTAAATCGCGTCGCTTAGGCTTACACACAGATGCATCACACCGTTTTGAACGTGGTGTAGACCCAGAGCTTCAACATAAAGTGATGGACCGAGCTACGCGCTTAGTACTTGATATTTGTGGTGGTGAAGCAGGTCCTGTTGCTGAAGCAGTGTCTGAAGCGCATTTACCTAAGCCGGCTCAAATCACTTTGCGTCGCAGCAAGTTAGACAAAATTCTAGGTCATCATATTCCTGATACTGATGTAACAGAAATTCTTGAGCGTCTTGGATTTACTGTTGCAGTAACTGCTGACGCTTGGAATGTGACCACGGCAACATATCGTTTTGATATGGCCATTGAAGAAGATTTAATCGAAGAGGTTGCCCGTATTTATGGATATAACAATATCCCAAATATTGCACCTGTTGCTTCATTAAGTATGTCTGATCACAAAGAAGCGAATATTCCATTAAGCAAAGTGCGCAGTGTATTAGTGGCGCGCGGTTTCCAAGAGGCGGTGACCTATAGCTTTGTTGATCCTAAGTTACAAAACATTGTTCATCCAAATGAGCCAGCAATGATTTTACCGAATCCTATTTCGGTTGAAATGTCAGCGATGCGTTTATCGATGTTCACCGGTTTGTTAACTTCTGTTGGTTATAACCAAAGTCGTCAACAAGGTCGCGTACGTTTATTTGAAACCGGTTTACGCTTTGTTCCTGATGCCAAAGCAGATTCTGGTGTTAGACAAGAAGCGATGATTGGTGCAGTAATTTCTGGTGTTCAAAATGATGAACATTGGTCTATGGAATCTAAAACTGTCGACTTCTTTGATTTAAAAGGCGATTTAGAATCAATTATCGGCTTGACAGTTTCGACTTCTGAATTTACTTTTAGAAGTGCAACACATTCAGCTCTACATCCAGGGCAATGTGCTGAAATATTGAGAAATAATCGAGTTATTGGTGTCATAGGTGCTATCCATCCGAGTTTGGAGAAGCCTTTTGGCCTTAATGGCAAAACAATTGTTTTTGAGTTAGAACTGGACGCTTTACTGCAAGCCAGTTTGCCGCTAGCCCAGGCTGTATCTAAGTTTCCTGCTAATCGACGTGATATTGCAGTCGTTGTAGACGAAGAAGTTTCTGCAACTAATGTTATGGATTTGATAAGAAAAGTTGGCGAAAATCAGTTGGTTGGCTTAAACTTGTTCGATGTATACAGGGGTAAAGGTGTTGACGCTGGCAAAAAGAGCCTTGCAATCGCACTTACATTACAAGACATTACTCGTACACTTGAAGAAAAAGACATCACTGAAACTGTTGATTCAGTTGTCTCGGCACTTAAGAGCGAGTTCAACGCATTGTTGAGGGATTAAAAGTATGGCACTTACCAAAGCCGAAATGGCAGAACATCTTTTCGAAACACTTGGCATGAATAAACGTGTAGCCAAAGAGATGGTTGAGTCTTTCTTTGAAGAGATTAGAGAAGCACTTGAAAGTGGTGAGCAGGTCAAGTTATCTGGCTTTGGAAACTTTGATTTGCGCGATAAAAACCAAAGACCGGGAAGGAACCCAAAAACTGGTGAAGATATTCCTATTTCAGCTCGCCGTGTAGTGACGTTCCGTCCGGGACAAAAACTCAAAACACGTGTTGAAGAAGCAAATGCTGAAAAGAAGTAGTTTCACTGTTTAATAAAAAAGCCACTCATTGAGTGGCTTTTTTATTTTAACAAATTAAGCAAGATTCAAAGTAGCAATTTTACAATATTCAGATGTTGTCCCGCTGATAAATTGGTATTATGGCCAATTCCTTAGGCTCTTTGTTTCACTGTGTTAATGTAATCTTTGAGGTTTCTTTTGGCTAGACAAGCAAAACATTTCGATCGTCGCTTTACCCTATCTTTATTGCACCCGAAATATTGGGGTACATGGCTAGCCATTATGGTGTTATTTATGTTTGGGGTGATGCCTGCTTGGTTGCGAGATCCTATAGCGCGACTATTAGCCAAGCTGGTACTGTCTTATGCGAAAAAACCCATCAATATTGCGCGTATCAATATTCAAACATGTTTTCCTGAGAAGTCAGCGACTGAGGTGGATGAGTTAATTAACGCCAACGTCGATATGTTTGTTTTAACCTTGGTATCTCAAGCTGAATTATTAATTCGCTCAGATGCGCATCTAAGGCGTCGAGTCAGTATTACAGGTTTTGAACATGTGCAAGCCGCGCGTGATGCTGGCCAGCCGATTATTTTTATCATGCCCCATGTATGGCCGATTGATTATGCCGGGCTGCGTTTAAATATCGAACTGCCTATGGTTACCATGGCCAAAGCTCATAATAACGGCTTATTCAATTGGTTTAGTAATCGACTACGCAGTAGTAAGAATGGCCGCGTTTACATGCGAGAGGCGGGCATACGCGCGCTAATCACTGAATTAAAGCAAGATAATAGCTTCTTTTATTTACCAGATGAAGATTTAGGTCCTGAGCAAAGTGTATTTGCTCCATTGCTGGCAACAGAAAAAGCCACCTTACCGGTAGTAGGGCGTTTAGCGCAAGCAGGTAAGGCGCAGGTTTTACCGGTAAAAATTGGTTACGACAAAGCAGCTTACCAGTTTAAGTTGACCGTGATGCCGCAAGTTAAGCCTGAAGATATGCAAGGTAAGGATAACGAAGCCATTGCTTTAAATAAAATGGTTGAGCAAGTTATTCAAGCTTACCCTGAGCAATATATGTGGTTTTTGAAATTCCTTAAAACCCGTCCAGAAGGGCAAGCAAAAATCTATTAATTTGAATAACTAATAAACCAAAAAAGCACTCGATGAGTGCTTTTTTTTGGTTAAAGGAAAATTAGTGTGGCGCTAAGATGTCACTTTAATTAACGGTTACTCTGAAAAGTAATACCAACCTTGATTGATAAGCTGGGTTAATACCGTCATGACTTGCTGATCATTGAGCCAGTTTTGAAGCTGCGATTGAGTGAGTAGGTGATTATTGGCGATCTCGGCGATGATGTCTTGTTCAATCCCTGCGGCGCAAACCACTTCACCATTGATATACAACTGCGCTTGGGTATCAGCCTCTAGGCTTAATACCTTTAAGCCGCCAATACGTTGCATGTTAGCGCCATCTTCAATGGCTTCCTTAACATCTGTTGTTGAAATTGGCGCTTCAAAGGGATTGATATCGAGTTCAAAACGATTTTGGCTGAGTAACTTACCTAGCATAGTTTGGTATTGGGCAGGATCAGTTGCTAATTGAGCCAGTAAATCCATGATCCCTTGCTGCTGAGTTTGACTGACTAGGCCATGGCTTGCAGCTTCTTCGCTAGAGGTAAATCTATGTTGGCCAGCACTGTTATCAATCAGCGAATCAGCCAACTCAGTTAATAATTCTTGCTGACTTGGCGCTCTAAAACCAATAGAATAACTCATTGCAAGACTTAAGGTTTCACCGCAATGAGGGTAGCCTGGCGGAATATATAACATATCGCCTTTGCTGAGCACCACATCAATAATGGGTTCAAAGTCATCGACTAATGGACTTGATGGATCTCCACCACGGCATTGATGTTCGCCATTATGGCCCACTTTCCAGCGGCGTTCCCCTTCTCCTTGGATCAAGAACACATCATAATTATCAATATGTGGCCCAATGCCGCCTTGTGGGGTGGCAAACGATACCATTAAGTCATCAAAACGCCAATCAGGTAAAAATCTGAATGCTTCAACCAGTGGTTGAGACTCCGGATACCAATGGTTTACCGCTTGCACAAGTAACTGCCATTTGTCATCGCCATGTTCGTCATAGTCTTCAAACGGCCCTTGAATCACTTTCCAGTCATCGGTTTCAGTTTTAACGATGCGAGAAGAGATATCTTCTTCCATGGCTAGGCCTGCAAGTTCATCGGCCGATATTGGATCTTCAAATGCCTTAAAGGCATTTTTGATGACTATAGGTTTTTGTTGCCAATATTTACTGATGAACTCAGCAGTATCAAAATTTAATGTATACATAGTATTAAAAAAGGCGGCAATCCTTATGGAACTGCCGCCTATCCTTATTCAACAATCAATAGTTGTTATTGAGTGGAAGATTATTTTAACTCGTCAACAAATGCTTCAGCACGACCAATGTAGTTGGCTGGCGTCATTGTTTTAAGTTCAGCTTTAACGTTATCAGGTAACTCTAGACCATCGATAAAGACTGCAAGTTGATCGCCGTCGATACGCTTACCGCGGGTTAACTCTTTTAATTTCTCGTATGGCTTTTCAATGCCGTAGCGACGCATCACTGTTTGTACTGGCTCTGCTAATACTTCCCAGTTTTTATCTAACTCAGCGCGAAGGTTTGCTTCATTCACTTCAAGCTTGCTGATGCCTTTCATTGTTGCTTGATAAGCAATTAATGAATGCGCCATACCAACACCTAAGTTACGCAATACTGTTGAGTCAGTTAAATCTCGCTGCCATCTTGATACAGGAAGCTTTGCGGCTAAATGCTGCATTAACGCGTTAGCAATACCTAAGTTACCTTCAGAATTTTCAAAATCAATTGGGTTAACTTTGTGCGGCATGGTTGATGAACCAATCTCGCCAGCGATAGTGCGTTGCTTGAAGTGACCTAATGCAATGTAGCCCCAAATGTCACGATCGAAATCGATTAAGATGGTGTTGAAACGGGCAATAGCATCAAATAACTCAGCGATGTAATCATGGGGCTCAATTTGAGTGGTGTATGCGTTCCAGTTAATACCTAAACTTGTCACAAAGCGTTGTGACAGCTCATGCCAGTTAACTTCTGGGTAAGCAGAAAGGTGAGCATTGTAGTTACCCACAGCGCCATTGATTTTACCCATGATTTCTACTGCATTGATTTGGTCTAGTTGGCGTTCTAAACGAACGGCAACGTTAGCCATTTCTTTACCCAGCGTAGAAGGCGAAGCCGGTTGACCATGTGTACGTGACATCAATGGTACTGATTTGTTGTCTCTTGCTAATTGCTTAAGCGCATTGACAATTTCTAGACACTGAGGCGCTAATACTAATTCACGTGCTTCTTTAAGCATTAATGCGTGAGATAAGTTATTAATATCTTCAGAAGTACAAGCAAAATGTACGAATTCGTCGATTGCAACTAATTCAGCGTTATCTGCAATTTGTTCTTTGATGAAATACTCAACCGCTTTAACGTCATGGTTAGTGGTTCTTTCAATCGTTTTAACGCGCAAAGCGTCTTCTTCACTGAAGTTATCCTTAATGCTATCTAGTAACGCTAATGCGTCTTCACTAAATGGCGGAACTTCTTCAATCTCTGGGCAACTTGAAAGTAGTTTTAACCAGTTAATTTCAACTTGAACACGGTATTTTGTTAAACCGAATTCGCTGAAAATACCTCGTAGAGAGGTGGTTTTACTACCGTAACGACCGTCTATCGGCGAGATAGCTGTCAGTGCAGAAAGATCCATTTGAAGCTCCTTGATGAACTTTTATTGTAAGTTGGAATATTTGTAGGGTGAATCGTTAATTATTTTTACGGCTACTGATAGCGGTATCCACAATGGCTTTACGGGCAAAAACTAAGTGACGGCGTTTGCCTCCCAGTTGTCGCCATAAAACGGCACTGCGCATCGCTGCTAGCAATAAAGCACGAATTTTTTGTTGTACTTGCGGTTGTTGTAAATAAGCTGGATTCCCAGAAATTTGCAATTTAGGTCCCAGTTCACTGATGGTATCACTGTAAATACTGGCAAGACTGGCGATGATTTGTTCATCAGTAATCGCAAAATGGTGTAGTTGTCGATGCACTTGGTTGATGCGTTCAGCTAACATGCCTAAGCCATTTGCTGAGCGAGCCAGTTTGCGCTCCAGTGCTAACATACCAACAAGGTAGCGGGTGGTTTCCACATCCTTGCTATTACCATCACCCAATTGGTTTTCAATGAGCTGATAACCTTTATTAAGTGCTTGCTTATCGGTATAGATATCACTAATAGAATCAGGATCTGTGACCATGATGGTGTTCAGACTTGCAGCAAGTGCGCTTTCATCTGAATCACCATGACGAGCAATATGTTGTACTTGAGCAATAGCTTGTAATATTCCGGCAAACGCCATAGTGCGTTCAAATAAGACTTGGCTCACAGACTATCCTCTAATTAAACAATCAATGATTCCGCCGCCAAGGCAGACTTCACCATCATAAAATACTGCAGATTGCCCCGGCGTTACCGCAGCAACGGGTTCATCAAAAATAACCCTTAAGTTACTGTCATCATCATAAGTCACAGTGCAGTGCACATCTTGCTGACGATAACGAGTTTTAACGGTAATTTTTGCTGGTGCGCTTGGGCCTTTGCGGTCAACCCAATGTAATTGATTGACCAACATGCCAGTAGACATTAACCGTGGATGCTTACCACCTTGGGCCACAACGAGCACATTGCGGGTTAAATCTTTATCAACCACATACCAAGGATCATCGTTACTATTTTTCAAGCCACCAATACCCAGACCTTTACGCTGGCCTAGTGTGTGGTACATCAATCCTTGGTGGGTACCAATCACTTCACCTTCATCAGCGGTTTCAATATCACCAGGCTGAGCAGGTAAGTAGGTTGCTAAAAAGTCAGTAAACTTGCGCTCACCGATAAAGCAGATGCCAGTACTGTCTTTTTTATCATGGGTGATTAAGCCCATTTCTTTGGCGATATCACGAACTTGGTGTTTTTCTAATTCGCCCACAGGGAATAAACTTTTAGCCACTTGCTCATGACTAAGGGTATAGAGGAAATAACTTTGATCTTTATTGCCATCAACACCACGTAACATTTGAGTTCCGTCAGCACTGTCATAACGGCGAACGTAGTGGCCCATAGCAATATAGTCAGCATCAAGAATTTCGTCAGCGAATTCTAAAAATGCTTTGAATTTGATTTCTTTGTTACAGATGATATCGGGATTTGGGGTACGACCTGCTTTATATTCCGCTAAGAAATACTCGAAAACATTGTCCCAATACTCTGCCGCAAAGTTAACTGTATGAAGTTCAATGCCTAATTTATCACAGACGGACTGGGCATCTTTTAAGTCTTCAGAAGCCGCACAATACTCATCGGTATCATCTTCTTCCCAGTTCTTCATGAACAATCCTTCTACTTGGTAGCCTTGCTGCATAAGCAAATACGCAGAAACAGAAGAATCTACACCGCCGGACATGCCAACGATGACTTTTTTACCATTTGGATTGGGAGTACTTAATGTCATAAAACCTAGAAACCATGAGTGTTTGGGTAGTTAGAGATTATAATGTGGTCGCCGTTAGTGCATTTCAAGTGCGCTGACAAATGAACCTATAAATCTCCAAAATGTGCGGCGCATATTCTATCATGCATTATTGGTTGCGGCTATGATCTGCAGTTCACTATTAATCAGTGATAATGGGCTGTGGGGTTTATGTAAATAGTCTTCAATAGATTTGAGTACTAATGGGCTGCGAAGTTGATTTTGACGGGCTTTTACCTGTTCTATAGTTAACCAATGGCAGGCACTAATAGCAGGATCTGTTGGGGTGCATTCAACGCATTTGTTTACTTGTGCGCAAAAAGTAAATCGCATAAAAGACAATGCGTTTGATGCACTAAATTGGTAGATGCAAACGAGTGCCGAAATAGTAATATTTAATCCGGTTTCTTCTTTTACTTCCCGAATGCAGGCATCAATGATGGTTTCATTGGCTTCTAAATGCCCTGCAGGTTGGTTAAAGCGCACTTCACCATCAATAATTTCTTCAACTAATAAAAATTTATTATCACAATGGATAACACAAGCAACAGTGGTATTGGGTTTATAACGTGGTTTCACCATGACTTATCCTATTGCCTAAAAATCTTGTGTGACAGATTAACTTTCTTGTTTGTGGACTTTATATTCACCACAATTAATGTCATCTAAACTCCATTGACCTATTTTATAGCGAATTAATCTTAAAGTAGGGTGGCCGATATGCGCGGTCATGCGTCTCACTTGTCGGTTTCTGCCTTCACAAATTTGAATTTCTAACCAGGTTGTTGGAATAGACTTTCGCTCACGCACTGGCGGGGTTCGCTCCCAAACCGCAGGTTCATCGATTACTTTTGCTTTTGCTGGCAAGGTCATGCCATCTTTTAGTTCAACCCCTTGGCAGAGTGCTTTTATTGACGCTGCATCTGGCTCACCTTCAACTTGAGCCCAATAAGTCTTAAAGGTTTTCTTTTTCGGCTGGGTCAATTTCGCCTGCAGTTTACCGTCATTAGTGAGTAGCAATAAGCCTTCACTGTCTCTATCTAAACGTCCTGCAGCATAAACGTCTTTTACTGGAATAAAATCTTTTAAGGTTTGGCGACCAGATTCATCGGTAAATTGACATAAAACATCAAAAGGTTTGTTAAACAACACAATTACGGGATCGGATACTGGCTTAGCTACTGGGCGTTTAAAGCCTTTTTTCATTGGGCGAGTTGATGTTGGGGATGCAAATTTATTACTGAAACGTTTTGGTTTGCCATTGACTGACATATAAAAGCCTTTAATGATGAAATTGATTCATTTTGTATAGTTTACTCGGCATTGGGCCTTAGTGGAATTTGAATCTTGCACATAATGGTCTATGATGTTGGCCTAAAAATGTGATCTGTACCCGTTTTTAAAAAACAAGCAGCCACTATTTATTTTTCAAATTTCATATGGATTTGTGCCGCAAAATTACACTTTAACAATAGATTAAAGGTCTTTTTAGGTAGATACTTATTACAATAATAATTTATAAAAACTATTTATTTCAATAATGTAGGAAAAAGCATGAAAGATAATTCTCCAACGATCATTTATACTGAAACTGATGAAGCCCCCGCATTAGCTACGCTGTCATTACTCCCTATCATCCGCACATTTACCAATGCTGCAGGTGTAAAAGTCGAGACTAGAGATATATCTTTATCTGGCCGTATTATTGCTAACTTTCCTGAAAAGTTAACTGCAGAGCAAAAAATTGCTGATGCACTCACTGAGTTAGGCCTAATGGCAAATACGCCTGAAGCTAATATTATCAAGTTACCTAACATCAGTGCGTCAATTCCACAGTTAAAAGCCTGTATCGCTGAACTTCAAGCGAAAGGTTACGATATACCAAACTACCCAGATGAGCCATCGACTGATGCAGAGCGTGAATCTCAGTCACGTTATGACAAGATTAAAGGCAGTGCAGTAAACCCGGTATTGCGTGAAGGTAACTCTGATCGCCGCGCGCCAACATCGGTAAAAAATTACGCTAAGAAAAACCCGCATTCAATGGGTAAATGGGCAAGTGATTCAGCATCACACGTTGCGCATATGAATGAAGGTGATTTTTACGGTAGTGAGCAATCAGTCACCCTGACTGATGCTGATACTGTAGATATCGTGCTAACCCAAGCAGATGGCCAAAAAGTAGCTTTGAAAACGGGCTTATCTTTATTAGCCGGTGAAGTAATTGATACCGCAGTAATGAGCAACAAAGCTTTAGTTGCCTTTTACGAGCGAGAAATCGAAGCGGCTAAATCTGAAGATGTACTATTGTCATTGCACCTTAAAGCAACAATGATGAAAGTATCAGACCCGATTTTATTTGGTCACGCTGTAAAAGTTTTCTTTAAAGAGGTTTTTGACAAGCACCAAGTGCAGTTTGATGAATTAGGCGTTGATGTTAACAATGGTTTTGGTGATGTATACGCAAAAATTGCCACATTACCAGAAGCCCAGCGCGCAGAAATCGAGGCTGATATTGCTGCGGTTTATGCTAAACGTCCAGCATTGGCGATGGTTGATTCAGATAAAGGCATCACTAACTTACACGTACCAAGTGATATTATTATTGATGCATCTATGCCTGCAGCTATTCGTTCTTCAGGTAAAATGTGGGGCCCAGATGGCCAACTTAAAGACACCAAAGCAATGATCCCTGATCGTTGTTATGCCGGTGTGTATCAAGAAACAATTGCATTTTGTAAAACCAATGGCGCATTTAACCCAACCACAATGGGCAGTGTGCCAAACGTCGGTTTGATGGCTCAAAAAGCCGAAGAATACGGTAGTCATGATAAAACATTTGAAATTGCACAAGCAGGTGTTGTTAACGTTGTTAACCGTGCTGGCAAGGTGTTGATGACGCATAATGTTGAAGTTGGTGACATTTTCAGAATGTGCCAGGTAAAAGATGCACCAATCCGCGATTGGGTTAAGTTAGCAGTTCGACGTTCACGTTTAAGTGCCACGCCTGCAATTTTCTGGTTAGACAGTAAGCGTGCTCATGACGCTCAATTAATCACTAAAGTTGAAGCTTATCTTCAAGATCATGATACTGACGGCTTGGATATACAAATTCTTGCACCAGTAGAAGCAACTCGAGTGACACTCGCTCGCGTTAAACAAGGTTTAGATACTATTTCTGTAACGGGTAACGTACTGCGTGATTACCTGACTGATCTATTCCCAATTCTTGAATTAGGCACTAGTGCTAAAATGCTATCAATTGTGCCGTTAATGAATGGCGGTGGCTTATTTGAAACAGGCGCGGGTGGTAGTGCACCTAAGCATGTTCAACAAGTTGAGAAAGAAGGCCATTTACGCTGGGATTCACTGGGTGAATTTTTGGCATTAGCGGCTTCTTTAGAGCATTTAAGCCAAACAGCAAATAACCCTAAAGCACAGGTGCTAGCGGATACGTTAGATATTGCTATCGGCCAATTCCTTGATAGCAATAAATCACCTTCACGTCGTGTTGGTGAGCTTGATAACCGTGGTAGTCACTTTTATTTAGCCATGTATTGGGCTCAAGCTGTCTCAGTGCAAACTGTTGATACGGAATTAGCTGCGCAGTTTACTGAACTTGCTGAGTCGCTAACATCTAACGAAGCGGCAATTGTGGCGGAATTGAATGCATCACAAGGCCCTGCTGTTGATTTAGGTGGTTACTACCGTTTAGACGCAGCAAAAGCTGAAGCTGCCATGCGTCCAAGTGCATTACTAAATCAATTTATTACACATTAAGCGTTTTTTTGTGGCTAAATTGAAGGCATAAAATTGATGCCGTAAAGCAGAGGGCTTGCTCTCTGCTTTTTTGTGCCTGTTTGCCGCCATAGCCAGTTCGACTGATTTTAATCGCACTCAGTTAATGGGATAAGCTTTCAAGGCTTGAATACTGAAACTAGGCTCAGTGAGATTTAGCCTCTGTCAGCAAATTTGTTAACGCCGGAGGTTGAAGTTGCTTAAGTTAAGATGAATTGAACCTCAGTTTTATTTACGATTAGGTGTTTTTTTAGGCAAACAGTTTAATATTTACTTTTTATTTGCCCAATAAAAAAGGCAGAGATTAAAATCTCTGCCTTTTTGATTTATAGTTTCACCGACTATTTTGTTGGTGAAATGGCTGAAGCATGCATGCCCTTTGGGCCCTGCTCAGTTTCGAAATCGACAGGCTGACCCGCTTTTAGCGTTCTGTAGCCTTCCATTTCAATAGTTGAATAATGTGCAAAAACATCTTCGCCACCCTGATCTGGGCATATAAACCCGAATCCTTTGGCGTTGTTGAACCATTTAACAGTTCCGCTTGCCATACTTCCACTTCCTTCTGTTGCCTACTTACCAGTAAGATAGTAAAACTTATTAAGAGCGGTCTACATGTGCCGCCTGCAAACAGAATGAAATTTGTACGAAAAGATGTCAAGTAAAAATTAACAAAATGACAACATTTAATTAATTTAATAATATCAATTGGTCTTGTACCAAACTAGAGGCTAGTATTAACACATGGGTAGATTAGGCAGCGTAGAGCACACTAAAGAGCGTGTTGAATCGGAGCTACAACCACCTTCAATGTATAAGGTCGTGTTAAATAACGATGATTACACACCGATGGATTTTGTTATTGAAGTGCTTCAACGCTTTTTTAACAAGGATGAACAGCAAGCCACAGACATCATGTTGGCTATCCATCACCAAGGTAAAGGAATATGTGGTGTTTTTTCATTTGGGATCGCTGAAACCAAAGTCTTACAAGTAAATCAATTTGCCAGAGAAAACGAACATCCGTTGCTGTGTACATTAGAAGCCGCATAGTGAACTTGCTGTTCACAACCGGTAACTCTGCAGTATTTGAGTATTTTTAGGGGGTGCTATGCTAAACAAAGATCTTGAAGTCACCTTGAATCTCGCTTTTCAACAAGCTCGAGATTCACGTCATGAATATATGACAGTAGAACATTTATTATTAGCATTAATTAATAACCCATCGGCTAAAGAAGCACTATTAGCCTGTGGTGCAGATCTGTCTCGTTTACACGAGGAAGTATCTAACTTCATCCAACAAACAACCCCATTAATCGCTGACACCACAGAAGAACGTGAAACTCAGCCTACCTTAGGCTTTCAACGTGTGCTTCAGCGTGCAGTATTTCATGTGCAGTCATCAGGTCGTAATGAAGTCACAGGTGCCAATGTCTTAGTTGCTATTTTTAGTGAGCAAGAGTCTCAGGCTGTATATTTACTGCGTCGCTGCGAAATAACGCGTTTAGATGTGGTTAACTATATCTCCCACGGTTTACCAAAAGACGATAGTGACGAAGAGATAAATAACCCAGAAGCCAGCGAAGAAGGCACTGAAGCCGGTGAAGATAGAAGTTTATTGGCTCAATTTGCTACAGACTTAAATCAATTATCTAAAGATGGGGTCATAGACCCACTCATTGGCCGTGATGATGAAGTTGAACGAGCGATTCAAACCTTATGTCGTCGTCGTAAAAATAACCCATTATTGGTCGGTGAGGCTGGTGTGGGTAAAACAGCCATTGCTGAAGGTTTAGCCTACCGTATCGTTAATGAGCAAGTACCTGATGTTATCAAAGATGCTACTGTGTATTCGTTAGATTTAGGCTCATTACTCGCTGGCACTAAATACCGTGGTGATTTTGAAAAACGCTTTAAAGGGCTATTAAAAGAGCTGGCCAAAAATGAACATGCGATTTTATTTATTGATGAAATTCATACCATCATTGGTGCAGGTGCCGCTTCAGGTGGGGTAATGGATGCCTCAAATCTGTTAAAACCTTTGTTATCCAACGGCTCACTTCGATGTATGGGCTCAACCACATTCCAGGAATACCAAAGTATTTTTGAGAAAGACAGGGCTTTAGCCCGTCGTTTCCAAAAAATTGATATTAACGAACCTTCGGTTGCTGAAACCACTAAGATTTTACTGGGACTTAAATCAAAGTATGAAGAACATCATGGGGTTCGTTACACTCAGGCTGCAATCAGTTCTGCGGCCAGCTTGTCAGCTAAGCACATTAATGACCGTCACTTGCCTGACAAGGCCATTGATGTGATTGATGAGGCGGGCGCTAGAATGGTGATGCTGCCAGCTAGCAAACGTAAAAAAACCATCGGTCAGCCAGAAATTGAAGCCATTATTGCCAAAATAGCACGTATTCCTGAGAAGTCCGTATCGTCTACTGACAAAGATTTACTTAAGAACCTTGAACGTAACCTTAAGATGTTGGTATTCGGGCAGGACAAAGCCATTGAGGGCCTTAGCTCTGCCATACGTTTATCTCGAAGCGGCTTAGGTGCAGAGAAAAAGCCTGTGGGCAGTTTCTTATTTGCCGGCCCTACTGGGGTGGGTAAAACCGAGGTGACTAATCAGTTGGCATCATGTTTAAACATGAAGCTTATCCGTTTTGATATGTCTGAGTATACCGAAAGACATACGGTTTCACGTTTAATTGGTTCACCACCCGGTTATGTCGGTTACGAGCAAGGCGGTTTACTTACTGATGCCGTAATTAAAAACCCGCATTGTGTGGTGCTGCTAGATGAAATCGAAAAAGCTCACCCTGACATTTATAATTTGCTGTTGCAAGTCATGGATCACGGTACCTTAACCGATAATAACGGTCGCAAAGCAGACTTTAGAAATGTGACCTTGGTGATGACCACCAATGCTGGCGTTCAAGAGTCTATCCGTACTTCAATAGGCTTTAAGCAACAAGACAACAGCCTTAATGCGATGTCAGAAATTAATAAAGTGTTTTCACCAGAGTTTCGAAATCGTTTAGATTCGATTATTTGGTTTAATCATCTTGATATGACCATTATTGCTAAGGTTGTCGATAAGTTCCTTATTGAGCTGCAAGCGCAGTTAGATGAGAAGCGTGTCACCCTCGAGGTCACTGATGAAGCGCGCACTTTATTAGCTGAAAAGGGTTACGATAAAAATATGGGCGCTCGCCCGATGAGCCGTGTTGTTACTGAGTTAATCAAACGACCATTGGCTGATGAAATCTTATTTGGCAAGCTTGAAGCTGGTGGAATAGCAAAAGTTGATGTCAAAGATAATGAGCTGGTGATCAGTTGCGAATGTGAAGAGAAAGTCTCTTAAACCTTGTTAATTATTTGGCTCAAATAAAAATGGCTATCTGTTTTCAGATAGCCATTTTTTCTTGACGTTAATCGCCTAATTACTATTACTAAAAATTACTGCTAATTCTTAGTATTTGCCAGGATAGCTAGCAAATAAAAAACCCGACATTAAAGCCGGGTTTTTAATATATGAGGCAGGATTAACGTGCGCGGAAGACGATACGACCTTTACTTAAATCGTAAGGAGTCAACTGAACAGTGACTTTATCACCCGTTAAAATACGGATGTAGTTTTTGCGCATCTTGCCAGAAATGTGTGCTATCACTACATGACCATTTTCAAGTTCTACGCGGAACATTGTATTTGGCAAGGTCTCAAGGATAGTGCCCTGCATTTCAATGTTGTCTTCTTTCGCCATTAATTGGTTACCTTTATGCCTTCAAATATAAAAAATTCGCCGTATCATGCCGTAAAAAGCGCGAGCTGTAAAGGCTTGAAACACTAAAGCATAGGTTCTTTTTCAATATGTTGCCATCCTTGAGCTGTTAAGATTTGATAAGGACGATATAAACGCTTGTAATTCATTTTACGATTTTCATCAATTTGGTAGCCTAAATAAAGAAATTGCTTATGTTTTTGCTGCGCGAGCTGGCATTGCAATAAAATCATATATGACCCTAAGGAACGTTTTGCATATTCGGGGTCAAAATAACTGTAAATTGCCGACATTGAATGCGTCATCATATCGGTTACAGCAACGCCAATGAGCTTTTGTTGATCATAAACTTCAATGAAGGTATCAGGTAGCCACTGGCAAGCAAGAAAGTCGTTAAACTGGCTCTCAGAGGGAGGATACATAGGACCATCAAAATGGCGACCAATAATATATTGTTCATATAATTGATAATGTGCCGCCGTACGCTCGTGCGTAACTTTCCAGGTTAAATCTTGATTATTCTTTAAGGTTCTTTTTTGTCTTTTGGATACCTTAAACTGGCCAACATCCACTCGAATGGACTGACAAGCCTGACAGCTAGGACATCTGGGTTTGTAAATTGAACTGCCATTACGTCTAAAACCCATTCCTAACAATTGTTCGAATAAGTTTGCGTCAAGTTCAGACTCTTGAATAACAAGTAATTGCTCTTGTAAACCGTCAATATAATTACAATCAAACGGCTGGGTTAGGCCAACGCTAATGCTTCTAGAACTCAAAATAGACCTCTTGTTGTAACCAAGTATCATCGTTAATAACTTGATTTCGTAATTGTTTTAGTTGAGCTAAAAATGCTTTTCTGGGAACGTCTACGGCGCCTAAATTGGCTAGGTGAGGGTTCATAATTTGTGCATCAATGAGTTTAAAACCCTTGTCGAATAAATGCTGGTTGAGCATAGCAAAGGCCGCTTTTGAGGCATTAGATTGACGATGAAACATTGACTCGCCACAAAACACGCTTCCCACTGCAATGCCGTATAAGCCGCCAACTAGCTCATCATTATCCCACACTTCAATTGAATGTGCTTTTCCCAGTTTATGCAGCTGTATATAGGCCTGCTGGATGTCAGATGAAATCCAAGTGCCTTGCTGTGTGAGCCTAGGTTGTGAGCAAGCATGGATAACCTCAGTGAAGGCTTTATTAATACTAAAGCGCCATGGACTTTTTTTGAGCAGCTTTAACATACTTTTATTTACTGCATGTCGCTTGGGGATAAAAATGGCTCTAGGATCTGGTGACCACCAAAGGATGGGGTCGTGTTCATTAAACCAAGGGAATATGCCTTGATAGTAGGCTTCCACAAGGCGTTGCGGGCTTAAATCACCACCAACAGCTAGTAAACCATTGGGATCTGACAATGCTTGTTGTGGATCAGGAAACAAAGGCAGTTTATTTAAATAGGACAGTGAGTTCACAATTGAGTATATTAATGAGTAGACCTTATGCATACGTTAGCGGAATTTTGCCTATGTTGAAACTCACAAACTGTTCTCGAGCACTTTTTAGTGCGATTTTGTTTATCTTAATCTCAGTGCCAGCAAGTGCGGCCTACGACCGAAATCAAGCTGTCCCAGTAGAAAAGGTTGTCTACGGCCAAGTTGAATCAATTAAACATGTCACTCAAACCCAGTTGGTGGAAGATCGAAATGTTGGCTGGAAAACATTTGGCGGCGCCTTGGTGGGCGGCGTTATTGGCCATCAATTTGGTGGTGGCTCAGGCCAAGATGTTGCAACTGTGCTTGGTGCGTTAGTGGGCGGCGCTGCTGCAAATCAGTATGGAAACACGACCAGAACATTAGAATATAAACTCATTGAAATGATGATAAACCTTGATGATGGTAGCCAAGTGATGGTGATTCAAGATCAAGATCCTGGCATGGCATTTAACGCAGGTGACGAAGTGAGGGTGGTTTATCTAAAAGGCTATGTCAGAGTTGATTTAGCCATGTAAGTCTGGATGTAATTTACACAATAAAAAAGGAGCCTAAGCTCCTTTTTTATTGTGTAAACGCACCTGAAACTAGAAACCGCGAGGTAAGGTACTTTTACCTGCCGCAGCTAGTTTTTCACGCCATAATTCTTTTGGCGTTTTACCACCAGAAGTTGACGTTGCTGGTGTACTTGCAACTTTAACAGCAGGCTTTTTAGCAACTGCTTTTTTTGCGACAACTGCTTTAACCGGCTTATCTGCTACAGGCGCAACAGCGGTTTGACCTTGTGTGGCTTCAAGGTGCATTTTCTCAAGTTCGCTAAAGCGTATCGACTTGCCGCCATCAATTTTGTACCAACTGCCTTTCTGTTCAATTTCAACAGATTTACCAGTTTGATTTTCAAGAGCCGCGGTTAATTCAGCGATAAGCGCTTCTTTTGTCAAGTTTGACATTTTGAGACCTATTTTTATTTATTGAATAGTTTATTTAATGTGTTCAACATCCCGTGGGCTAATTTTAATGTTTAATGTACTTAAAAGTCCAATTTATGCAAAAATCGCTCAGCTATTAGCCAATCTTAACAAGGGTTTTTCAATAAGTATTGGTCTGCGTTACACTATTACTATCAATAAATTTAGGGTTAGTTTTATGTCATTAACGTCTGTATCTCGCCAACAATTGTCTAAATATCTCAATGATTTTCTGAATGTGAATCAGTTTAAAGATTACGCTCCCAATGGGCTGCAAGTGCAGGGCACTGAACACATCAGCACGATTGTGACTGGCGTTACCGCTTGCCAAGCATTAATCGATCAAGCTGCAGCATTAAATGCAGACGCGATTTTAGTGCACCATGGTTTTTTTTGGAAAAATGAACCCGAAGTGCTTACTGGTATGAAATACCAAAGAATAAAATCACTAATGACCCACGATATGAATTTATTCGGCTATCATTTACCTTTAGATGCACATCAAACACTGGGTAATAATGCTGAATTAGCTAAAGAATTAGGTATTGTCGATGTTGAGGTGTGTACCGATATACCGCAAAATTTACTATGGCAGGGGAAATTTCCTCAGCCATTAACTGTTGCACAAGTTAATGCATTATTAACAGAGAAGCTTAATCGAGTGCCATTACACATTGGTGACGAGACTGAGGTTATTTCATCTATTGCTTGGTGTACTGGCGGGGCGCAGGATTATATTGATCATGCTGCAGGCTTGTACGTTGACGCCTTTATCAGTGGTGAAGTGTCAGAAAGGACCTTTCATTGCGCTATGGAGCAAGGGATCCATTACTTTGCCGCAGGTCATCATGCTACAGAGCAATTTGGTATAAAAGCTTTAGGTGAACATTTAGCCAATGAATTTGGTTTAACCCATCACTATATTGATATTGTGAACCCTGTGTAATGTTTGTCACCTGAGCGCAAAATAACTACAGATAAGGAATAAATGGATGACTGAGTATTTTTTACAAGCGTTTATATATTTATCAGCTGCAGTTATCGCCGTACCATTGGCTCAGCGTTTAGGGCTTGGCTCAGTGCTTGGCTATTTAATTGCCGGACTGGTCATTGGTCCCATCATCGGCCTTGTTGGCAGTGAAACCAGCACCATTCAGCATTTTGCTGAATTTGGTGTAGTGATGATGTTATTTCTGGTGGGCTTAGAGTTAGAGCCTAAAATGCTGTGGTCCATGCGGCATCGTCTTATTGGCATGGGCGGGTTACAAGTTGGCTTGTCAGTGGGCGGTGTGATGGCCATTGCGATGTTATTTGATATTCAATGGTCAATCGCATTAACCATAGGTTTGATTTTTTCATTGTCTTCAACAGCAATTGTATTGCAGACCTTTAATGAAAAAGGCTTAATTAAAACGCCTGCCGGTCGAAATGCATTCTCAGTGCTTCTGTTTCAAGATATTGCCGTGATCCCCATGTTGGCGTTAATCCCATTGCTAGCGTTACCTGAATTAGTCGCAGTGACACAAACAGCGGTGTCTGAGGCAGCAGCCCATCATGAAGAGTTATCCTTGGTGGCTGAACTCTCCAGTGGTGTGTATGCCATCGTTTTAGTGCTCTCAATCGCTTTTGTTATTTTTGGCGGCCATTATTTAACTCGACCCATTTTTAAATTTGTTGCAGATTCTGGTGTCAGAGAGATTTCAACTGCTGCGGCATTATTGTTAGTTATTGGCATTGCGGCATTAATGAGTTTGGTTGAGGTTTCACCTGCTTTAGGCACATTTTTAGCAGGTGTGGTACTGGCTAATAGTGAGTTTAAGCATGAACTTGAGGCGAATATTGCGCCGTTTAAAGGTTTATTACTGGGGCTATTTTTCATTACCGTGGGGGCGGGGATTGATTTTGACATCTTATGGCAATATCTAGGAGCCATTTTAGCCATTACTTTTGGGGTGATGTTTTTAAAGGCATTGGTGTTATTTATATTGTCTTTTATATTCCGAATTACAGGTAGTGATAGGTGGCTGTTTACCCTAAGTCTCGCTCAAGCGGGTGAATTCGGTTTTGTGTTATTGAGCTTTAGCCAACAAAATGATGTATTACCCATTCATATCGCCCAGCCATTATCTATTGTGGTTGCCTTGTCGATGTTTTTGACTCCAGGCTTATTCATCTTCTATGAAAAGTTTATTGTGCCCAAATATGAAAAGAACTCAAACGAGCGGGAACAAGATACGGTTGATGAGCAAGGTGTGGTGATCATTGCCGGTATCGGTCGTTTTGGTCAAATAGTCAATCGATTACTGTTATCTAACGGGGTGAAAACGGTTGTACTAGACCGTCAGGCATCCCAAGTGGATACATTGAGAAAAATCAAAACCAAAGCCTTTTATGGTGATGCCACCAGGCCTGATTTATTAGAAACAGCAGGTGTTGCCAACGCTGCCGCCTTTGTCATTGCCATTGATGATCAGCAAAGTAGTATTGAGTTGGTTAAGTACCTTAAACATAAATACCCACAGCTTAAAGTCATCAGCCGTGCTTTTGACCGTGGTCATGGGCACTTATTGCGAGAAGCTGGCGCAGATTTTGTCGAGTCAGAAACCTTCCACTCCGCCCTGAAAGTTGGTGCGGCGTCGATGCGGGCAATGGGATTTTCTGATGAGTTAGTCAGTCAGCAAAAGCTAACATATCAAAGAGTTGAAAAAGAAGCGGCAGATGCCTTATATAAAGAATGGTTGAAGCGACCTGAAGGTGAACGCTATGGCAATGATTTCATCAGTCTGTTTATGCTTTACGAAGAGCGAATGAAGCAAGCCATTGAAGCAGATACTGAGGCTTATAATAGCCGTAACTTTGCCAAAGAGGCGCCTTGTGATAGCTCTGATGATTGTCAAAATCCAAGTCAAAAACCATCTCAAAGTCCAGTATAAATCTCAGCCTAAAATCTGAGTGCTAGTGCCATAAAAAAGGCCATCTTTCGATGGCCTTACTATTCAAGCTTTGTTGCTAATTACATGACTCGCATGCCAGGTTTCGCGCCTGCATGAGGCTCTAAAATCCAGATGTCTTTTCCACCAGGGCCGGCGGCTAATACCATACCTTCAGATTCACCGAACTTCATTTTACGTGGTGCAAGGTTGGCAACCATCACAGTGTGTTTGCCAATCAAATCTTCTGGTGCGTAAGCAGATTTAATGCCTGCAAAAACCTGCTTGGTTTCGCCGCCTAAATCTAACTCTAAACGAAGTAGTTTATTGGCTTTTTCAATATGCTCAGCTTTTGAAATAAGCGCGATACGCAAATCAACTTTGGCAAAATCATCAAAAGTAATTTCAGGGCTTAGGGGCTCTTTCTCAAGCTCAGTTTGAGTAGCTTCCGGCGCAGCATCAGTCACTTTACTTGCAGTTACTTGTAAGTTTTCAGTTGATGCCTCAATGATAGCTTCAATGCTTTTCATTTCAATGCGCTGCATTAATGCTTTAAACTTAGCAATTTCATGGCCAGCTAGATCTACAGCTAAATTATCCCATGTTAATGGCGTCTGTAAGAAAGCTTCAACATTGTCAGCTAGCTTAGGTAGTACCGGTTTAAGGTAAGTGACTAAGATGCGGAACAAGTTAAGTGCATTGCTACACACTTGATGGGCTTCATCTTGCTTGTCTTCTTGTTTGATTAACTGCCAAGGCGCGGCATCAGCAACATAGGCATTTGCCATGTCAGCTAAAGCCATAATTTCACGCATCGCTTTACCAAACTCACGAGTCTCATATAAATCAGCAATGATATCCTGTTTAGCTAAAAAGGCCTCAGTCAAAGTCATATCGTTGATTTTAGCTAACTTGCCGTCAAAACGTTTACTGATAAAACCAGCGGTACGTGAGGCTAAGTTCACTAATTTACCAACTAGATCAGAGTTCACTCGCTGTGCGAAGTCTTCTAGATTTAAATCTAAGTCATCAACACGGCTGTTTAATTTCGCCGCGTAGTAATAGCGAAGATACTCAGGATCTAAATTATCTAAATAAGTACGCGCTTTAATAAACGTGCCTTTTGACTTAGACATTTTGGCACCATTTACCGTAACATAACCATGTGCATAAACAGCAGTAGGTTTACGAATACCCGCGCCATCTAGCACTGCAGGCCAAAATAAACCGTGGAAGTTGACAATATCTTTACCAATGAAGTGATAAAGCTCTGTTGTAGAGTCTTTTTTCCAAAATTCGTCAAAATCAAGGTCACCACGTTTATCACATAAGTTTTTAAACGAGCCCATGTAACCGATAGGTGCGTCTAACCATACGTAGAAAAATTTACCTGGTTGCTCTGGTATTTCAAAACCAAAATAAGGCGCATCACGGGAAATATCCCATTGCTGCAGACCTTGTTCGAACCATTCTCTTAGCTTGTTGGCGATTTCAGGTTGTAGTGAACCTGATGCAAGCCATTCACTTAACATGGTTTCAAATGCAGGTAAGTCAAAGAAGAAATGTTCACTGTCCTTCATTACTGGCGTAGCACCTGACACGACCGAGTAAGGATTGATTAAATCTGTGGTGCTATAAGTCGCACCACAGTTATCGCAGTTATCACCATATTGATCTTCACTCTTACATTTCGGGCAAGTGCCTTTGACAAAGCGGTCTGGTAAAAACATTTCTTTTTCAGGATCGAATAATTGAGAAATGGTTTTGGTTTTAATGTAACCACCATCACGCAACTTCAGATAAATATCGCTGGCAAGCTCACGGTTTTCTTTACAGTGCGTACTATGGAAGTTATCAAAGTTGATATTGAAATCAGCGAAATCTTGTTCATGTTCTTTTTGAACTTGAGCAATCATTTCTTCTGGTGTAATACCCAGTTGTTGGGCTTTCAGCATGATTGGGGTGCCATGGGCATCATCTGCACAAATATAGTGACATTCATGTCCACGAAGTTTTTGGTAACGAGACCAAATATCAGTTTGAATATACTCAAGCATATGACCTAAATGGATAGGACCATTTGCATATGGGAGGGCACTTGTCACCAGAATTTTACGTTGTGAATTTGTCATTTTGTCTCAACAATCGATTACACCAAATATATGTTGATGATACTAACCGATCAAAGTGATTATTTCATCAAACAACAACAAAATGGGCTAAATTTGCGCTCATTTTTCTTGAATTCTGGTACACTTGAACAAATTTATCGCTGGGAGTTCTGCTTTTGTCTACTTCGCATACAGATTATCAATTAAGTGCTGACCTATTAGGTCCCGTGTTGAGTATTTTAGATGCATATCAAGATCCATATTTAGCCGAAGGGCTTGTATCTGCAGGTTGTGTCACTAAGCTTTCAATTGAAGGCAAACGTTTATCACTTGGGTTAGTTTATCCATACCCATGTATGACGCAATATCGTGATACTGTCATGGATGTGACTAAAAAATTAGCCGTACTTGATGCTATTGATGAAGTAGAGTGCGAAATTGATTTTCAGCCAAGAGTATTTTCTGCGGTTAGCTCTGTAGCGCCATTGCCAAATATTAAGCAAGTCATTGCTGTGGCTTCAGGTAAAGGCGGCGTGGGTAAATCAACCACGGCAGTTAACCTTGCATTAGCTTTAAAAGCAGAAGGTGCTGAAGTGGGCATCTTAGATGCTGACATTTACGGTCCGTCAATTCCTATGATGCTGGGTTTACAAGGTTTTAAACCGACTTCACCTGACGGGAAAATGATGACCGCAGCCAGTGCTCATGGCATTACTGCCCAATCAATCGGCTTTATGTTAGGTGATGGTGAAGCTGCTGTGTGGCGTGGGCCAATGGCGGCGGGTGCATTAACTCAGTTATTAACTGAAACTCAGTGGCCAGAACTTGATTACTTAGTGATTGATTTACCACCTGGAACCGGTGACATTCAACTCACGCTTTCACAAAAATTCCCAGTAAGTGGCACTGTCGTGGTGACGACACCGCAAGATATCGCGTTAGAAGATGCTAAAAAAGGCATTACCATGTTCCAAAAGGTCGATATTCCAGTGCTGGGTATTATCGAGAACATGAGTTTCCATTTATGTCCTGAATGTGGCCATAAAGAACATCCATTTGGTACGCATGGTGGCAGTAAAATAGCTGAACGTTATGAAGTACCATTATTAGGCGCTTTACCGCTTAATATAAATATTCGTGAATCAATGGATGAAGGTAACCCTGCAGTTGTGAGTCAGCCTGATTCAGAAGTTGCTGGGATTTATCGTGAGATCGCCCGTAAAGTTGGGGCTCAACTAGCCAAGCAACAAAGTAAAAAGACAGTTTCAATTAGTATTTCAGACGACGAGTAAGGTTTTAAATAATGAATTCTCCGCAATGTGTCATTATCGGTATTGCAGGTGCTTCAGCATCAGGTAAAAGTTTAATTTCTCAAACTATTTTTGAAGAATTAAAGCGTGATTTAGGTACCGATCAAATTGGCGTAATCAATGAAGATGCCTATTATCGCGACCAAAGTCATCTATCAATGGATGAGCGTCTTAAAACCAACTATGACCATCCTAAAGCGTTAGATCATCAATTGTTAGCTGAGCATTTAAAACAGCTAAAAAGAGGCGAGTCTGTTGATATTCCTTGCTACAGCTATAAGGAACATACACGTATTACCAAGACACTCGATATGAAACCTAAAAAGGTGATTATCTTAGAAGGTATCTTATTATTAACGGATCCTAAACTGCGTGAATTAATGGATGCCAGTGTATTTATGGATACGCCGTTAGATATCTGTTTTTTACGTCGTCTATCACGTGATGTTGCTGAGCGCGGGCGTACCATGGAATCTGTGATTTCTCAGTATAAAGCGACCGTTAGGCCGATGTTTTTACAATTTATTGAGCCATCTAAGCAACATGCTGACATTATCGTGCCTCGTGGTGGTAAAAACCGTATTGCAACCGATATTCTTAAAGCAAGAATACAGCATTTATTGGCACGCTAGATATTAGCACGCTTAATATAGCCGTGTTTTGCGGATTAAAATTGTATTAAGATAAAATGATGACACAGAAAGGCTCCTACAAATGGGGCCATTCTTTTGTGTAAAACCGCTTGAATCGACATGCTAATATCAAGCTGGCAGTCAGATAACACTCAGGAACGAGAATGGCATCAGTATTTGTTAATGGATTACCACAACAGCAAATTAACCCACTGGATAGAGGTTTAGCCTACGGTGATGGTGCATTTGCCACCATGCGTGTGTTACAGGGTAAGGTGTTATTCATTGATGAACATATTGAGCGATTGCAGCAAGCATGTTTGCGTTTGGGCTTTGCATTACAAAATCAACTTGAGTTAATAAATCAGCTTGAGCAGCACGGCCAGGTTTTAAACCAAGGCTGTATCAAAATACTCATTAGCCGCGGTGTAGGTGGTCGAGGTTACAGTGCCCCAGACATTGTGGAGCAAACAAGCGTCATTTCCTTACATGATATTCCCGCTCACTATCAGCAATGGCAACAGCAGGGGATCAGTTTATCTTTAGCGGCGATTAGCTTAGCGCGCCAACCAATACTTGCTGGGATGAAACACCTTAATCGGCTTGAGCAAGTGCTGATAAAGCAAAACCTATTACCACAAGGTTGCGATGACTGGCTGGTACTTGACACCGATGGCAATGTGGTTGAATCATCAATGGCCAATGTCTTTATTGTAGAAGGCCAAAATGTTTATACCCCAGCAATCAGCCACAGCGGTGTATCAGGGGTGATGCGACAACAAGTTATTATCGCGTTATTAGAAAACAACATTAACGTTTACGCTGAACCAATCAGCTTATCCAGGCTTAAGCAAGCAGATCATGTTTTTATCAGCAACAGCCTGTTGGGCGTTGTTAATATTAATCATCTTGATGATAACCAATATTCCAGCTGGCCTATGAGCCATAACTTAATTAAACAGTTACAATTATCACTCTAATATGAAAAAAATACTGACCGTTTTACTCGCATTTTTGATGACCCTAACCACAGTGGCTTGCATTGTCGGTTACTGGGGATATCAACAGATAATTGCTTATCCCAATCAGACTCTCACCGTCGATGCGCCTGTTGAGTTAACTATTTCACAGGGCATGAATGTCACCAAGCTTGCTAAAGATTTAGAGCACAAACAATGGCTAACAGATAGCTGGAAATTAAAATATCTGGTTAAGCTTAAACCTGAATATGCCCATATCAAAACAGGCTTATATCAAATTGAGCCGGGTGACAGCTTGGCCTCTTTACTGAATAAGATTAATTCGGGTGACCAAATCAGCTTTTCAGTAACGTTAATCGAAGGCAAGACCATTAAGGAATGGCAACAAGTGTTGGCCACATCACCGCATCTAACTTTTGATGAGCAAGTGTTCAATCGAGTGTTATTGAAAAATGGTGACGATTCAAATTTACCAGAAGGTAAGTTTTTCCCTGAGACCTATCAATATCATGCAGGCGATAGTTTAGAGTCGGTGCTGCAACGCAGTTATACATTAATGCAAACCACTTTAGAGGCTGCGTGGCAACAGCGCGATAAAGATCTTAAACTAAAAACACCCTATGAGTTATTGATCATTGCTTCAATCATCGAAAAAGAAACAGGCAAGCCAGAAGAGCGCGATTGGGTCGCTGCAGTATTTAATAATCGCTTAAAATTAGGCATGCGTCTTCAAACAGATCCGACCGTTATTTATGGCATGGGCGATCGCTACCAAGGTAATATCACTCGCAGTGATTTACGAGAACACACGGCATTTAATACTTATCGTATAAATGGTTTACCGCCAACACCGATTGCAGCGCCAAGTAAAGCTGCTTTGTTTGCAGCAGCAAAACCTGCTGAAGTCGATTATTTATACTTTGTCTCAAGAAATGATGGCAGCCATGTTTTTTCAAAGACACTTGCACAACATAACCGTGCAGTTAACGAATATCAGAGAAATAGCAAATGAGTAAAAACAACGCTAAATTCATTACAATTGAAGGATTAGAAGGCGCGGGTAAGTCCAGCGCAGTTGAATTAGTAAAGCAAATTATTACAGACCATTGTCATCAAGCGCCAATATGCACCCGTGAGCCAGGCGGTACGCCATTAGCAGAAAAAATTAGAGATTTAGTCAAAATTGCTGATGATAGTGATCCACTGTGTGATGAGGCTGAATGTTTACTGTTTTACGCAGCCCGTACTCAGTTAATTTCAAATGTCATTAAGCCCGCTTTAGCCAACGGAACTTGGGTATTAGGCGATAGACATAACCTCTCGTCGTTAGCTTACCAAGGCGGCGGTAGAGGATTAATGCCATTAGTAAAATCCATTAGTGATGCTTGTTTACAGGGCTTCAAGCCCGATTTAACCCTTTATTTAGATATTGAACCGCAATTAGGCTTAGCCCGCGCAGCCAAACGTGGTGAGTTAGATCGCATCGAGCAACAAGAATTGGATTTCTTTATTCGTGCTCGAGAAACCTTTTTAGCGTTTGCTGCTGAAGATAGCTCAATTTTAGTTATTGATGCTAGTAAACCCATTGATCAAGTCCATGAACAGATCCGAGTCGCATTAGCAGCGAATCTTGTGTAATGGTAATGACCTTGATTAAAACAGCGTAAAGTGAGTCATTGATGCAAGCTTTTGGATTAAATCAGTTGCCCTGGTTAGATGAACCGTTTCAGCGATTCTTAAATGAGTTAGCAAACGGGCATAGTGCTCACGCACAACTGTTAACCATAGATACCGGTCTAGGAGGGTATTTATTTGCTCATGAAATGGCCCATGCCGCCATGTGCCAAAACTTAACCCCTGTTGGGGCATGCGGTCAATGTAAAAGCTGTCTGTTATTTAAAGCGGAAACACACCCTGATTGTCATGTGATTAAAGCTGATGGCAATCAAATCAAGGTCGATCAAATTCGCGACTTATGTCAAAAATTAACGGTCACAGCCCAGCAAGGCGGTCAACGTGTCGCCATTATTCAAAACTGCGAGCAATTTAATTTAGCGTCAGCCAATGCGTTATTAAAAACCTTAGAAGAGCCGGGTAATAATATTTTAATTATTTTACAAACAGACGTGCCTTCAAGATTGTTAGCAACCATTAAAAGTCGCTGCCAGAATGTGGCCTTTAATGCCCCTGATAGACGCCAAGTATTAGCTTGGCTGTCTTCCCATCAATTATTACCACAACCTCCTTATGGCGAGAAAGCCCATGATGTGACTTGGTGTTTAAGTATGATTGGTGGGCCGTTGAAATTAGCTGAAAGCCTAGGTAATCAACATTACCAACAACTACTGCAATATCGAGTCGATTGGGCAAACAGTATTAAATCAGGACATTTGACTGGCAGTTTAATTAAGTTATCAGAGCAACAAATTATTGATGCACTTAATGTTTTATATTTGTACTTAAGGCAATATGTGTTAAAAAGTAAAGAGCTCGACGCATTAGCTGCGAGTAACATCATTGGTTTCTCATCGAAAGTCGCGCAAATGTGCCAAAAATTAGCGACGATGGCGAGTATAAACGCGCCTGCATTATGTCAAGACTACATTCTTGAATTTAGACAACTTATTCATTACAGACAATAGAATTACACTATGACCGATCTTGTTGTAAATTTTGATACTCTGCACCAGTTGTACAGAGCATATATGCCATTCATTAAACCTGCGGGTTTGTTTATTTCGACCACAGAAAGCCACTTTCTAGGTCAGGAGTTATCCATAGCTTATAAGTTGCCAGGTACTTCACAAATGGCTGATTTTCAAGGTGTGGTGGTGTGGATTAATCCACTTGGTGCATCAGGCGGCCGACCTGCGGGTATTGGCGTAAAAATAAAAACCGATCCTGAAAGTCATAAACATCATATTGAAAAGCTGCTTTCTACTCAGTTATCTTCAAGTGACATGACTTGTACCATGTAATAGTTAAACAAGGGTACTGTAAAGGTTCTTCCTCTATCATAGGTTTTATTTGGCTAATACAATTAAGTTAAACAAAAAATGTCAAAACCAAATCTAACCTTTGATTAAACTGTGGTAACTGCTGATATGAAAATCAGCTTGAAAGATAATCCTCCCCTAGGTATTCTTGCTGGCTTGTTTAAGCCTTTAAAGAATCATCATGTTAATCGACTCTCACTGTCATCTAGACCGCTTAAAATCCGCGCCAGATCAAGCTAGTTTGCACGCTATTGTAGATGCTGCAAAATCTCGCGGGGTTGAATATCTTCTTTGTGTTAATGTTCGCCAGCAAGGTTTTGAAGCCATGCGCGATAAAATGGCCGACTTTGATAATATATTCTTATCATCAGGGGTGCATCCACTTGACGTTAAAGACGGTCTCAATGTCAGTGAAATTAAGCAATTTGCCACTGATAAAAAAGTCGTGGCAATTGGTGAAACCGGCCTTGATTATTTTTATGCCCCTGAAACGAAAGTATTGCAGCAACAATGCTTTGAACAACAAATAGCCTTAGCCGTAGAGGTGAATAAGCCGCTGATTGTTCACACTCGTGATGCCCGCGAAGATACTATTAACATGTTAAAAGCTGGCTACGCAGACAAAGTGGGTGGGGTATTGCATTGTTTTACAGAAAACTGGGAAATGGCCAAAGCAGCGATTGATTTAGGTTTTTATATCTCGGTGTCAGGTATTGTCACTTTTAAAAATGCCGGTGAACTTCGTAGCGTGATCCGTAAAGTACCTAAAGACAGGCTACTGGTTGAAACTGACTCACCGTATTTAGCGCCAGTACCGCACAGAGGGCAAGAAAACCAACCAGCTTTTGTGCGAGATGTTGCTGAGTTTGTTGCCGAGTTACGGGGTGAGAAATATATCGATTTAGCCGAATATACCACGGAGAACTTTTTTAACTTGTTCAAAGAGGCTGCAATATTAGCCAAGCGTTAACTTACGCTTTTGTGGTAAATTTTGATATTAAGTTTAGGCTGAATTTTAGGCAAAAAGAGACCCAAAACTATCCAATTGTTCTGGGTCTAGGGGAACGGCTCTTTTAGAAAAGAGCCTTGCGCTACTGTCGAAAACCAATTTCACTAAAAATCTTACTTCTCAGTATAGACCCGTTAATCATACTTTGCCTAAAAATCGCGCAACCGGTCAGTGTTTTATGCCGCAATAGCTTAACAACTAGCGCCTACTGATAATTGTTAAACGATAAAAGTCGCTGAATTATCGGCAATAAAGTGTATCTACTCTATTTTATCTTTTACCAATTCTCTTGGTAAATTATTTTTCAATCTATGGCCTAAATGCTTTACCACCCCTAATGGACTGTGGTGATGAGTGACAATCATTTCGCCCTTTGGGGTTAAGTCTAAATCGCTAAAGCTATCAGTGGCGATATCACGGCCCATTAAAAAGTCTTTCGCTTGTTGAGCATCAAGTTCGATAATTTTATCGTCTGAGCTGATATAGCGCCTAAGGCAGATAATGGCTTCATGTTTCACCTTAAAGCCTTTTTTCATCACATCGGCCAATTTGACCCCAATGCGTTGATAACGCATTAAACCGGTGAAATCGTTAAATTCAGCTGGAAATAACCAATACTCATCATCACGGATCATCACCGTATGATCTGCAGGTAAAGTGAGATTAAAGGTGGTGCTAAAGTATTGTTCAATGGCGGATACTTGTTTGGCATTCGCAACAGAAAACGGGAAGTTACGCTGAGGCTTAGGCTGCTTTTTAATTCGTTCAACAGATGCGGTTTTAGCAATTTTAGCGACGAAGAAACCTTCGCTATCATAAATTTGTGGCCAAACGTGTAAAAAACCTTCTTGGGTACAGGCTTGTTTTGCGCCAGGGAATAAATCAGTTAGAGGAATAAATTCAACCGCATCGGCATAGGTTTGTTTTAAAAATTGACAAATTTGCTGATTTTCAAGCTGACTTAAGGTGCAAGTGGAATAAACCAATGTGCCACCGGGCTTTAAGGCTAAAAAGGCGGATTGGATCAGCTGTTTTTGAGTCTCGGCAATATCAACAACATCATCTAATTGCCAGTTTTTAAGCGCATTAACGTCTTTTCTAACCGTACCTTCGCCACCGCATGGTGCATCGAGCAACACAGCATCAAACTTTTCAAATAAATACTCCCCAAAGACTTTTCCATCAAAATGGGTGAGGGCACATTGCTTTACGCCCATTCTAAGCACGTTGGCGTGCAAAATTTTAACGCGACTGGCAGAGTACTCATTAGCAATTAATAAGCCTTGATTATCCATTAAGGCGGCTAACTGAGTCGTTTTTGAGCCAGGCGCTGAGGCGACATCGAGGATCAGTTTACTGTGGTTATCATTTTGTAGCAGCGCAACAGGTGGCAACATCGAACTGGCTTCTTGGATATAAAATAAGCCTTGAATATGCTCAATCATATTACCAAGTTGCACATCATCGCTGACTGAAACCCAAAAACCTTCAGCGCACCAAGGGATAGCTTCAAACTGCCAGCCATTATCAGTCATTATTTGGGTAAATTGCGCCACGGAAATCTTTAAAGTATTTACTCTGATTGATTTACGTAAAGGACGATTACAGGCAGCAATAAAGTCGTCCATATTAAGATGTGCGGGG
The DNA here is from genome assembly GCF_041469265.1 of Shewanella sp. 10N.286.51.B2. NCBI lineage: Bacteria > Pseudomonadati > Pseudomonadota > Gammaproteobacteria > Alteromonadales > Shewanellaceae > Shewanella > Shewanella sp. 10N.286.51.B2. The sequence goes on along the minus strand of NZ_JBFRKH010000023.1, from coordinate 25,913 downwards.
AGTTCTGTAGCAATATGGGTTAAGTATTGCGGATTTATTTGAGCCATAGTAAAAATATCGATAAAACAACTGTGTAATAATGCGATAGATTATATCATGCATTTTCACGGTGTCGCTCACCCTGTTAAAGAAAGCGCAACCAACACATTCGCTAACAGCTGATGTTGAAAACTACAGCTGTGAAAAATAACGGAGTATTCAGTGCTAAATAGAGTTTGGTTGTTTTTTTTCTTAACGGCAGCAATCGCCATAATCGTGCAATTGTTTAATGGCCATGTTGAGGTATTAGGGGAGTCGGTTAAAGCTATTTTTAGTAGCGCTAAGTTAGCTGCTGAAATATCCATTGGCTTAATTGGTGTATTAGCGCTATGGATGGGGCTGATGCAAGTGGGTGAGAAAGCCGGTGTGGTTACGGTATTTGCTAAACTATTTGAGCCGTTATTATCAAAGTTAATGCCAGAGGTGCCAAGGGGGCATAAAGCTTACGGCAGTATCACCATGAATCTCACCGCAAACATGTTAGGCCTAGACAATGCAGCTACGCCGCTTGGTCTTAAAGCGATGCAAGACTTACAAAGCCTAAACCCAAATAAAGACGTGGCGACCAATGCGCAGATCTTGTTTTTAGTGCTCAATACTTCCTCAGTCACTTTAGTGCCAGTGACGGTATTTTTGTATCGAGCTCAGCAAGGTGCAGTCAATCCTGCAGATGTGTTTTTACCTATTCTATTAACCACAGTGGCATCAACCTTAGTGGGTTTATCTGTCGTGGCAATTGTTCAGCGTATTTCTTTAATCAATAGTGTGGTGCTGGCTTATGGCGCAACTTTGTTTAGTATATTAATTGCGGGTGTGTTTTATTTATTAACCCTATCTGCTGAAGCCATTGGAACATTATCGACTGTATTAGGTAATGGCATATTATTAGCCTTAATTATGAGTTTTATCCTGATTGCTGGTTACCGCAAAGTCGCCATTTATGATGAGTTTGTCGAAGGGGCCAAAAGCGGTTTTTCCCAAGCAATAATGTTAATTCCATATTTGTTGGCAATGATACTCGCCATTGGATTATTGCGCTCATCGGGCGCCCTTGACTTTGCCCTTCAAGGCATAGCAGGCCTAGTGAGCTTGTTGGGGTTTGACAGCCGTTTTGTCGATGCCATGCCTACGGCGTTAATGAAACCATTTAGTGGTTCTGGGGCAAGGGCGATGATGTTAGAAACGATGGAGCATCATGGGGTAGACTCTTTTGCGGGTCGTTTATCGGCGATTTTTCAAGGAAGCACAGAAACCACCTTTTATGTACTTGCGGTGTACTTTGGCTCTGTCGGTATTCGAAATAGCCGCCATGCATTGGGCTGTGGCTTAGCGGCAGACGTCGGCGGAATAATGGCAGCCATCGCCGTTTGTTATTGGTTTTATGGCTAAGCACAACAGCTATTAAACGAGCAATAAAAAATCGGCAAATGCCGATTTTTATTGGATGTTATCTACGCGCAGAAAGGTTATAAAGGCTTCACTTGTTCAGGTTTCCATTTACGCCATTCGGCTTTCATTTTGTTATGCAGGGTAAATCTTTCATCGAGAGCTAATTGATTCGTTTTATCCGTTACTTCCTCGGTCACGACTGAAATGCCACCTGAAAGCAGCGTTTCAAGAGAGCCTGTTTCAATTTGAGCGCCAGAGAAAATACCCACTTCAAGTTTTATACCTGATGCATCCCAAAACTGACTTGTTTGATTCACTAAGTGGGCATATTGTTTTTCAATGTGTGAATACATTAATACTTGGTTGCCATTGTAAGATAATGAGTAACCATCCACTTGCCCAATAGCAATACCTCTGAAGAAAATTGGGGTGCCAATTTTTATCGAACCAAGCTGACTATCAACTAGGGTCACTTTTAATGCATCTTCATCGATATCCGCATCGTAATGCGCAGCTAGGAGACCATCAAACTGTGTTGCTTGTCGTTCTGACGTGCCAGGTAACACGCCAATGTAAGGGCCGGTTATCAAGGTTTCTGGCGCTTTAATACCCACTAATGAAATTTGTGCATCGACGACAAAAAATTCACTGTCTTCTTTGGTGAAATGTTGTGCGTATTCACCATAAAGATAAGCACTCACGGTTAAGTTGGCTAAGTCTTGATTGAGTTTAACCTGTTGGATCACACCCACTTGATGGCCTTGATAACGAATCGCTGCTTTTGCAGCTACTTTGGCATCAGCTGGTAGTGATAGTGTTATGGCTTTGGCCTGTTTTAGGGCCAGCTCTTTAGAATCATATAAACGAGTTTGATTGCCTTGTTGGTTTTCTGGCAACAAACCTAGGCTAATACTGCCTTTTAAGGCGCCTTCTAATGGAGCGATATCAACATCAATGCCAGATAAACTTGCATTGATACTGGCGGCATCATTTCGCCAAAATACGCTGTTACTTCGAACCAAGTTAGTAAACCTTTTTTGAATGGCCACCGTGATTGAAAACTTATCAGTTTGACTGTTCCAATTTACTTCTGAGACAGAGCCAATACGCATTTTTTTGTAATAAACCGGTGAGCCATGAGCTAAACCTGCGCCATCAATACTGTCTAGCGCCAAGGTACTCATTGATGATTTATTCAAGGCCGTTAAGGCTTGATCAGCAGATTGATATAACGAAAATTTTGCTTGAGGTTTAACTACAGCCTTAGCTTTACCTGGCACCAAAGATACAGCGCCAGCAAGCAGGGTATTAATATCTCGGGTTTTGACCTTTACGCCATCTAAGGAGGCATCTATGGCAAGCGCCGATTCAGACACAAAATAACTGTCCACAGTGAGTAATGATGAATATTCAGGCTGAATGTCCACTGAGTATTCAACACGGCTAAAGTCATCAGATAATTTTACTTGGCTAATCTCACCAATAGGCATTTGTTTGTAACGCACCTCAGCCCCAGCGCTTAAACCACTGTGTTCATCAGACGTTAATTTGATGGTCAACTGGCTAGCTTGCATAAGGTCCGGTGCTTGAGATTGTAATTGATACTCTTGTGGCAGCGCGTTGTCGCTCACTCCAGGTAGTACATTGACTACACTACCAGTGATCAACCTTGCAGCGTGCTTAACGCCCTCTAAAGAAATATCAGCACCTGCAATCCAAAATTGGGTATCTGCGTTTAATAAGTGTTGGTATTGACTATCAAACTTAGCTAAAAACTTCACGCCGTTTTCAGTTAGTTGGGTTTGATGAATCTTACCCACATCAATGCCGCGATAAACTAACGTTGAGCCTTGATTAATCTCATCAGCATTATCGGCTAGCAGAGTGAATTCGATGCCTTTGACAGCACTTTCTTCATCAGGGTAAAGCACAAAGTTGTCACCATTTTGCGCCGCGGCAGAATTAGCGACTGAATTAAAACTAATTCCGCCAGCGAGCAGCGATGCCAAGCTTTCGGTATTGACTTTAATGCCCGACATAGACGCATCAATTTTTAGACCTGACACGTTCCAGAACTGGGACTCTTGTGTCACTAAATGGGCGTACTGTTGCTCGATAAACGTGCTGATATTAATGGTATCGCTGTCAATTAAGCGATAGTTTACAACTTTCCCTACAGGTATTTGACGGTAAAACACCATTGAGCCGATATCCAGTGAGCCTAATTTTGAGGTGGTCAGCGTAATAAGCACCCCATTAGTATCAGGAAGCATAGTTGGCGCATCTTTTAAGGCGACAAATTCAGATGCTGAGCTGCCATCACCGGGTTGAACGGCAATATAATTGCCTGAAAACAAGGTATCTAAACCTTCAATACCAGTGATACTGGCTTTAGGCGTGACCAACCAGAACTTGGAATTTTTATTGAGAAATGGTTCAGAGCGATAATCCATAATAATTTTGACATTAACGCCAGACAATTCATTGTCGATACTGATATCTGTCACCTTACCAACGGTCAAACCTTGGTATTTGACTAAGGTTTTACCGATATCGATACCAACGGCATTAGGGAAGTGCACAATAATCTCGATACCTGATTCTTTGATGCTTTTTACACCAAGCCAAGCGCCAAGGGCCAAGGCAACAATCGGTAATAACCAAATCGGCGAGAATAATTTCTTTTTAACAACTTTTGGTGATTCAATTTGTGTCATTGTTTTTTTCCAAGCGATCCCAAAGTAAACGAGTATCTAATACCTTTGCTGCTAACTGAGTCAGTAAAATGACTAACGCAAATGCGGTTGCTGCAGGTGCGGGTTTAGCATCAAGTAATTGCCCCATATTAACGACGGCGACAGTTAACGCAATAACAAATAAATCCAGCATCGACCATCTGCCAATCCATTCAATAATATGAAAGCCTATCATGAGTTTCTTTTTAGAAACTGGCAGATTAAAGCTAATAGCGATTAAGTAAATCGCTAAGCCTATAATTTTTAGCCAAGGCACCAATATACTGGCAGTAAAGACAATAATGGCAATAGGGATCATGTCAGAGTGAACCAAATGCACAATACCAGTAAATATGGTGTCATAGGTGACTTTGCCCTGATTGGTGAGCACAGTGATTGGGTAGATATTAGCTGGGATCAGCAAAATGGCTGCGGTAATCAATAACGCCCAACTTTGCTGTAAACTGGCATGATTACGTGTTTGGATTTTAGAATCACAGCGACTACAACGGTCACGACTGATGTTATTGATTTTTCGACAAACAGTGCATAAACAAAAACCGATTTGTATTCCTTGCCGCGCAGGAGTGTTAGCGCTCATAAGCCATTCCCCACATATGTTCTAAATTATATTCCCGTTGTAAAAATAAGATAACTAAAAACAGCATACAAAAACAGAAGGTGCCCATGCCTAAATAAATATCTGAGAAGTCAGACAAGTTAAACGCAGCTACTAAAAATGAAATGACGTAAATTTCAAGCATAGTAAGTTGCGATAAGGTCGCATGGTTTTTAAGCAGTGCGCGATATGTCTTTTGCCAAAAACAGGAGTGCAATTTAAGTTTAACTATGGTGACTTGTAATAAAATCGATAAAATTAATAATCCCGGGGCAATGACCGCTGCCGCCATCACAGCGATGCCAACTATCCAATAACCTTGCAGCCACACCGTCACAGCCGTTTCAAAAACTGTTGTTGTTCGCACACTGCCTAAAAAGTTGATTTCTATGATGGGTAAAAAGTTAGCCGGAATATAAAATAATAATGCCGCGATACACAAGGCAAGCATGCCATTGATTGAGCAGTAAGGAACGTCATAAAGTGCAGTATGACAGCGAGGGCATAACGCGCGAACATTAGACGGTAAGGCGCGCTTTTGAACGGCTAAGTCACAGGAGCGGCATAATATAATGGTGTTCGGGTCAAGACTTTTCGGCATAGATAAAGGAAAACCGTCCATGTAGTGAAATATTAATGAGCAATAAAATAATAAAAAACGCTTTGTTTTGATTAAAAACACAGTGGAAATATTATTTATCAAGTTACAATAAAACCTAATAATACCAGAATAATCAGAATACTTGCATCAGAAGTTAGTTCTATGACACTCTATGCACTGTATATAAAAACAGTAAGAGGTTAATCATGGCTGTAATAACAAAGTTTGTCGTGGTAAGAGAAGGGGTTGAGAAGATGACGTTTACATCTAAGAAAGAAGCTGACGCCTACGACAAAATGCTCGACATTGCGGATAACTTAGTGCCTTTTATTTCTGGCGCTGAGCTGGAAATAGAGGAAAATAGTGTCGAAAAACTTGCTTTTTATCTTGCATCTAACAAGGATGAACTTGCAAATTTATTAAAAGGGATCGTAAAGCCTAAAGCGGCTACACCCAAAACAGCAAACAAAAAAGCCACTAAAAAAGCGGCTGCAGAATAATAAAAACCTCACTTAGGATGGAAAATGAAAGCTGAGTTTTATGACACATTAAACCGCCAAGTACTGGCATTAATGACCGGTGAAGACGACCTTATTGCAGGAATGGCAAACTTTTCAGCGTTATTAAATGACAACTTAGATGATATAAATTGGGTTGGCTTCTATATTAAGCGTGAAGAACAACTCGTTCTTGGTCCGTTTCAAGGAAAAGTTGCTTGTACACGTATTGTGATCGGTAAAGGTGTATGCGGCACAGCAGCGGCAAATGATGAAACACAATTAGTGGCAGATGTGCATCAATTTGCAGGACATATTGCCTGTGATGCTGCCAGTAATTCTGAAATTGTAGTCCCTGTTCGCCAAGGCAATGACGTAGTTGCGGTATTAGATATTGATAGCCCATCATTGAATCGTTTTGATACAGACGATAGAAAAGGCTTAGAAATGCTAGTAAAAAGCTTTGAATCTTGCCTATTTGCTTAATTAGCGACCAAATATAGCAAATTGCGGGTCGCAATCGCTGCCATGAGCTTTATAATACCGAACAGCGCGCATTGCTATGGATAAAATTTATTTACTGTAAAATTACAGCTAAGTGAGTTAATTTGTTAAAGCATGTTTCAATTGCTTTAGCAATCGAATAAGAAGTGCTAATTTGAACGTTAAGCAAGATCTGTTTAACGAAAGATAAACGACTGTACTCGCAAAGAAAGCTGAGACTCAGTCCCTTTTATAACGTGGAAGTAAAAATGGAATCAACAGACAAGTTGACCGACACCAACGCAGTTTTAGCGTATTTATATGAAACATTTCCTTTATGCTTTATTGCAGAAGGTGAAACTAAGCCATTAAAAATTGGGTTGTTTCAAGATTTAGCTGCTAGGTTGGCTGATGATTCTAAAGTAAGTAAAACACAATTACGTGTAGCACTTAGACGTTATACAAGCAGCTGGCGCTACTTGAAAGGCGTTAAAGCGGGTGTTCAACGTATCGATCTTGACGGTCAAGATTGTGGCGAATTGGAGCAAGAACATATTGACCACGCTCAACAAACGTTGAAAGAAGGTCAAGAAAAAGCCAAAGCTAAGCGTCAAGCTGTAGCGGCTAAAGCGGCCCCTAAAAAGCCAGCAAGAAAACCTGCAGCTAAAGCGCCGGTTAAAAAAGACCGTCCAGCTAAGCCTGCAAAACCTGCAGCGCCTAAAATTAATTATGTTGCTGCTAAATTTGACGAGCTTAAGCAAAAACAACGTGTTAGTGTCAAGTTAGGGCAAAACCCTGTACCTGGTGTTATCACTGACATCAAGAAAGAAGATATCCATGTACAGCTTGATACTGGATTAATCGTAAAAGTTCGTGCAGAGCATATTTTATTATCGTGATCATTTAAGGAGTAACTTGTTGATGCGAAAACTCACTTTGGCTGCGTCGATTGCCACTTTATTTGTCGGTTTTTCGGCTTGGGCAATAACACCAACGATTCAAATCAACGAGTTACCTAAACTTGAGCAAGAGCCTCAACACAAGGTTGCGAGTAAAAGGGTAACGAATTTATTTACTCGTTCTCACTATCATCGCTTTGAACTTGATGATGCTTTTTCTGAGTTGATTTACGAAAGATATTTGCAACAACTTGATTTTCGTCGCAATGTTCTAACTCAAGCTGATGTTGATACTTTTAAACAGTATCAGCATTCGTTTGACGATATGGTCAAATCTGGCAATATCGAACCCGCCTTTGATATGTACTCCTTAGTGCAAAAACGTCGTTATGAACGTTTTGCTTATGCGCTTACTTTACTTGATAAAGAATTCGACTTTACCGAAGCCGGCGATGCTTACGAGTTTGATCGTGAAGAAGCTGCTTGGCCAAAAGATGAAGCTGAGCTCAATGAGCTATGGCGTCAACGAGTTAAATATGACGCACTGAATCTAAAACTTGCTGGTAAAGATTGGAAAGAAACCGTCGAAGTATTAGGCAAGCGCTATAACAATGCCATCAAGCGTTTAAGTCAAACACAAAGCGAAGATGTATTCCAAGGTGTGATGAATGCCTTTGCTCGCACGGTAGAGCCTCATACCAGTTACTTGTCTCCTCGTAATGCAGAACGTTTCCAAATGGAAATGAACTTAAGCCTTGAAGGCATTGGCGCTGTACTGCAAATGGATGATGACTATACTATTATTAAAAGTTTAGTTGCTGGTGGCCCCGCTGCTACCAGTGAAAAATTATCACCTGAAGATAAAATTATTGGCGTAGGCCAAAAAGACGGTGAAATTGTTGATGTTATCGGTTGGCGATTAGACGATGTTGTAGAGTTAATTAAAGGCCCAAAAGGCAGTGAAGTTAACTTACAAATTTTACCTAAAAAAGGTGGCGCCAATGCAAAAGCATTTGAAGTGACCATTATCCGCGACAAAATTCGTTTAGAAGATCGCGCAGCAACATCAAAAGTGATTGAGCCAACAGAAGGAGACTATGCCAACCGTAAAGTCGGTGTGATTCAAATTCCTGGTTTTTACATGAACTTGTCAGTTGATGTAGAAAAAGAATTGGTTAAATTAAAAGAGCAAAACGTTGAAGGCGTTATCATTGATTTACGTCGCAATGGCGGCGGAGCCTTAACAGAAGCCACATTATTAACCGGTTTGTTTATTGATATGGGCCCAGTGGTTCAGATTCGTGATGCCAACGGCCGAGTTACTCAAAACCGCGATAATGATGGCAAGAGCGCATATGATGGCCCATTAACTGTCATGGTTGATCGTTATAGTGCATCAGCGTCTGAAATTTTTGCTGCGGCATTGCAAGATTACGATAGAGCCTTAATTGTTGGTGAAGCTAGTTTTGGTAAAGGTACAGTGCAGCAGCACAAAAGCCTTGGCAGAATTTATGACATGTACGACAAACCAATTGGTCACGTGCAATACACCATTGCTAAGTTTTATCGCATAAATGGTGGCAGTACCCAACTTAAAGGTGTGACGCCAGATATTATGTTCCCAAGTGCATTAGAGCCGGGTGAATATGGTGAATCTGAAGAGAAGAATGCACTGCCATGGGACAAGGTGCCTGTCGCGCAATATGGCACCTTAGGCAATATCAAGCCAGAGCTAATTACTAAGCTTGATGAAAAGCATCAGCAACGTATTAAAGCAGACGTTGAATTTGGCTATATCTTTGAAGATATCGCTGAATTTAAGAAGCATCATGATGATAAAACCATTTCATTAGTTGAAAGTGAGCGAATCGCTTCCCGTGAAGATGATGATAAGCGCTTACTTGATAGAACCAATGAACGCCGTGTTAAAAATGGTTTAGAACCATTAGCCTCTTTAGATGACGATGAAGAAATCGAAGACAGTGCAGATACTAACACTGAGGCAACTGAAGTTGCACAAGCAAGTGATGAAGAAGCTGAAGATGAGTTAGTTGAGCCAGATGCTTTCTTAGAAGAAACAGCATTAATCACTTTAGACATGGTTGATGCAAAGAAACTCGCAGTGAAGTAAACTTTATTTCGTGCCAAAAAAACGCGCTTTTAGCGCGTTTTTTATTAAGTGAATTTTAGCTCTAACAAGAGCAGTGTTATTCAAGGATTACCTATGACTCAAGCACAAGCAAAACATCTTAAAGATTATAAATCACCTTTATTTACCATTAGTCATATTGCATTAGATTTTGACTTAAAAGGTGCAGAAACTCAGGTCGTTGCAACGAGTAAAGTTCAAAGAGTTGGTGAGCACAAAGACGCTTTGCATTTAGTCGGTGAGCAAATACAGTTAACCTCAGTATTGATTAACGGTCAAAAAGCTAACTATAAAGTAGACAGCAATGAGCTTATCATTGACACCGAGCTATCTGAGTTTGAATTAACTGTTGTGACTAAACAAGATCCTGAAGCTAACTCAAGCCTAGAAGGTTTGTATATGTCCGATGGCGCTTATTGCACTCAGTGTGAAGCAGAAGGCTTTAGACGAATTACTTATTTCCTTGATCGCCCCGATGTTTTAGCCATTTATAGCGTCAGAATCGAAGCAGATAAAGCAGCGTTTCCGTTTTTATTGAGTAACGGTAATTTAGTCGAGCAGGGCACTTGTGCTGATGAAAGTCGCCACTTTGTTCGTTGGCAAGATCCTTTCCCAAAACCGAGCTACTTATTTGCGTTAGTTGCAGGCGATTTTGATTTATTAGAAGATAAATTTATCACCCGTAGTGGAAGAGAAGTAAAGCTACAAGTATTTGTGGATAAGGGTAATTTACATAAAGCCAACCACGCCATGGTGTCATTGCAAAAGTCGATGGCATGGGATGAGTCGCGTTTTGATTTAGAGTATGACTTAGATATCTACATGATAGTCGCGGTAGATTTTTTCAACATGGGTGCAATGGAAAATAAAGGCCTCAATGTATTTAATACCAAGTATGTATTAGCAGATACCGCCAGCGCGACAGATGAAGACTATCATGGCATTGAATCCGTTGTTGGGCATGAGTATTTCCATAACTGGACAGGTAACCGAGTGACTTGTCGTGATTGGTTCCAATTAAGCCTTAAAGAAGGGCTCACGGTATTTAGAGATCAAGAATTTAGTTCCGATTTAGGTTCTCGCGCTGTTAACCGCATTCAAGCTATTCGTGTCATGAAAAATCAACAGTTTGCCGAAGATGCTGGACCTATGTCACATCCTATTCGCCCTGAATCTGTCATTGAAATGAATAACTTCTATACCGTGACCGTTTATAACAAAGGCGCAGAGGTCATTCGCATGATGCACACCATTTTAGGTGAAGCTAAATTCCAGCTAGGAATGAAGTGTTATTTTGAGCGTCATGATGGTCAAGCTGTAACCTGCGATGACTTTGTCAACGCGATGGAAACAGCAAGCGGAATCGATTTGTCTCAATTTAGACGCTGGTATAGGCAAGCAGGCACTCCGGTGCTTAAAGTAACAGATCACTATAATGCTGCGACTAAGCAATATTCACTGACTGTTGCACAATCTGTGATGTCTAACGGTGTTGCAGGGGAGGTATTACATATCCCGTTCAGCATTGAGCTACTCGATACTCAAGGTCAGTCAGTTGCTAATACCGTGTTAGATGTAAAACAAGCACAGGAAACCTTTGTGTTTGACAATATTGCGTCAGCGCCAATTCCATCATTATTACAAGACTTTTCAGCGCCAGTAAGACTTGATTATCAATTTAATGTTGATCAGTTAGTGCACTTAACGCGCTACGCATCAAGCGAAGTGGCTCGCTGGGAAGCATCTGTTGGGTTATTTAGCCAAGCCGTGTGGCAAAACGTCGCCAGTCTTGAAGCGAAAGAAACGATGCATTTAGATGCCAGAGTCATTGAAGCTGTTAGAGGAATTATCCTCGATGAAAGCATCGATAAAGCGCTAGTGGCTGAGATTTTGGCATTCCCAAGTGCTGCAGCATTAATTGAACAAGTAGAGACAGTGAACTTAGATGCCTTGGCGGCTGCAAGAGAGTTTGTGGTTAATGAAATCGCAGAGTCTTGTTTAGACGAGCTGGTAACGCGCTATCGTAGCTTGATTAATGAAGATAATGCAGCAAGTCGTGCATTTAAGAATATTTGCTTAAGTTTGTTGTCTAAAGTGTCTTCTGAATATGAAGACTTGGTGATTAACCAATATCAGCAAGCTTCAAATATGACAGATAGCTTAGGCGCATTAAAAGCGGCAGTCTCGGGCCAGTTGACTTGTCAGCAGTCATTAATGCAAGATTTTGAGCAAAAGTGGCTAAAAACGCCGCTAGTGATGGATAAGTGGTTTAGCTTACAAGCCTCGCAAAATACCGCAGATGTGTTGGAGGTTATTAAAGGGCTCACTGAGCATGAAAGTTTTAGTTTCAATAACCCTAATCGCGTACGCTCATTAATTGGATTTTTCGTAGCGGCAAACACCTATCAATTCCATGATGCTTCAGGTAAAGGTTACCAGTATCTCACTGATGTGTTGATCAAGCTTAACGAGTTAAACCCACAAATAGCGGCAAGAATGATCACTCCGCTTATTCAATTCAGCAAGTTTGACGAAAACCGTCAGCAACTGATGAAAGCATCGTTACAGCGATTAAAAGCATTACCGAATTTATCCAAAGATTTATTCGAGAAAGTTGAAAAGGCGTTAGAGCAAGCTTAACTATCGTTTATAACAATTAACGCCCACAAGGGTTTAAGTAAATTATTGTGGGCTTTTTTATAGGGTTTTACCGAGTCATCATGGAATTTTATTTTTCAATATATGTAAGCTTTAATGATTTTCTGCCTTTTTACCAGGGCGTGGTAAAAAACGTTGAAGTTCTAGACCGTAACGGCAAAGTATTACATATAAATGGTAAGTATTTCAGACCATTTGTAACGGCCTCAGGCATCCATGGCAGTTTCATTTTACACCTCAATACCTCAGGTAATTTCATTTCACTAAACAAGATTTAGAGTATTTACTTCAAACGGTCGATTGATTAGAGGGTGTTAAATTAGCTGGAATTATCACCTCTAACTTATTGAAAGTTAACAATTACATTTAAAGTTTACTCACGGCTCATATATTTAAGCCATTCAATTCAAATCAGTCTGACTTTTTTTACCCATAAAATCATCTAACTGCACCAATTCATTCATAAATTTTCTTTTTTTTGAACTTGCCGAATCATGTTAATTGCTGTAACAATGGTGTTGCCTGTAGGCTAACAAAATGTTGGTTTAAATCCTATAACAACGAATCCGGCAGGTTACGGAGAGAAGCAAAATGAATATTGTTAAAAGACGCTTTAACAAGTCGGCACTCGCTTTGGGGGTGGTGTCGGCATTAACTTTGGGGATGAGCAGTAGCGTTAATGCTGTTTCATTTGATTGGGGAGAAGTACGCGGTACTTTCGATTCTACTTGGACTGTCGGAGCTAGCTGGCGTGTGTCTGATAGAGATTGGGAAGGACAAATCGGTAAGGTCAACCAACCTCAAATGGATTGGTCTGGCTATTCTGCATTTGGTGCCCCTTTCGGACAAACACCTATATATTCTAAAGCCCAAATTTGGGATCAAGCGGGTTCTTACTCAAGTAACAACGATTTGAGTAACCTACTTTATTCAAAGGCTGATACCACCTCTGAACGTTTTAAAGGCTTGCATGAACTGTCTCTAGAATATAAAAACTTTGGCTTGTTTGTTCGTGGTATGTATTTCTACGATACAAAATTAAGCGATGGTGATTATGATTTTAATGACCCGCTAACCGGCAAAGAGTTTGACCCGTGTGAAGATAGCCGCGCATCAGAAGTGCAATGTAAAGATATTCGCTTATTGGATGCCTTTGTTTACGGTAACTTCGATTTAAATGATGGGAAAAACCCATTATCAGTGCGTGTGGGTAACCAAGTTGTTTCATGGGGTGAAAGTACCTTAATTCCTCATGGCATCGGTGTGATTAACGCAGTTGATTTAAACATCTTGAATGCCCCAGGAGCTGAGCTAAAAGAAGCATTCCGTCCACAAGGCATGGTTTGGGCTTCATTAGGTCTGAGTGAAAATTTAAACATTGAAGCTTATTACCAATATGATTGGGAGCCAATTTGGGTGCCAACCCCAGGTTCAAATTTTGCCACTAATGATTTTGCTGGTTTTGGCGGCTATAGCCAAAATGCACAATTGGGCTTCAACTCAAATCCAGATATTAATCTTGAATTCTTAATGTCTGAGTATGCCGCATTATATGGTGCGGCATCTCAGGTCACTGATCCTGATCAGCTTAAAGCTATGGCAGCTTATATGGTGCCATACGCAACCAAAGTAGCCTTGATTCAAGATGAAGCAGAGCCTGCTGATGACGGCCAATATGGTATCAAACTAGGTTATTACGCGCCTAATTTCGGTGAGACTGAATTTGGTTTGTATTACATGAACTACCATAGCCGTCGCCCAATTATCAGTGGTACAGCGTCAGATTTCTCTGATGATGCTATTGCGGGTGATTTCGGTAAGTTATTAGCAAGTGGCGGTGAAATCGATCGTGAACTCATGCTAAGCATGGAAACATTCACTAAAGCACAAATTGTTTATCCTGAAGATATTCAATTATATGGCGCAAGTTTTAACACATTAGTGGGCGATACCTCTGTTGCCGGTGAAGTCTCCCATCGTATTGATGAGCCGCTGCAGATTGATGATGTTGAATTGCTATTTGCGGGTATGCCGCAACAACTTGCTAATGCAGGAAAAGCTCCAGAATTAGATGGTGTCTCCCAAATTAGTGGTGTCGAAGCTGGTGAAACAATTGATGGTTTTATCTTGTCAGATACCACTCAAGCACAGTTTACGCTAACCCATTTATTTGGCCCTACTTGGGGAACGGATAATTTAGTGATGCTTGCTGAAGTGGGCGGCGTGTGGATCCATGACATGCCAGGATTTGATGAGCTACGTTTAAATGGCCCAGGAACAGCTCGTTCTGGTGGCAATCCTGATATGCCAGGCATTATCGAAGCATTACATGACGGTCCTGAAACTAATCCGTTCCCTACTGATTTTGCTTGGGGATATCGTTTAGTTGCTAAGGCTGACTTTAACAATGTCTTTGCCGGTGTGAATATGTCACCGCGGGTGATTTTCTCTCACGATGTTGACGGTATTACACCAGATCCAATGTTCTTATTTACTGAAGGGCGTAAGTCTGTGGCTGTTGGTCTAAACTTTGACTATCGCAGTCGCTGGGGGGCAGATGTGTCCTATAACAGCTTCTTTGGTGGCGTAGGCACAACTAATGCAATGACTGATAGAGATTATGTCTCTTTCAACGTCAAGTATTCGATCTAAAAGGATAATAATAATGAAGAAACTGACGATATTATCGGCTGCTGTCATGTTATCGCTGACTGCACCAGTAGCGATGGCGAAAGTATCAGAAGCCGAAGCTGCAAAATTAGGTACTGAATTAACCCCTTTAGGGGCAGTTATGGCAGCTAATGCTGATGGCTCTATCCCTGCATGGGATAAGGGGATTACATCAGCACCAGCTGGGTATGAGAAGGGCATGCATCATCCAGACCCTTTTCCAAACGATAAAGTGTTATTTACTATTACCAATGCTAACAAAGCACAATATGCTGAGTTTTTAACACCGGGTCAGGTGAAGTTATTTGAGCTTTATCCAGATACCTACAAAATGAATGTCTATGAGACTCGTCGTACTGCGTCTGTTCCTCAGTATGTTTACGAAGCCACTAAAGCGAATGCGTTAAACGCTGAATTAGTTTCAAATGGTAATGGCGTGAGTGGGGCATCTATTGGTGTACCATTTCCTATTCCATCAACTGGTTTAGAGGTGATTTGGAACCATATCTTGCGTTATCGCGGTGTTGATGTGGAAACTTATCGTAGCCAAGCTTCACCAACAAAAAGTGGCTCTTACACCTTGATCGAAACCGCTGAAGAGATCCGTTTTGAATATAGCCGTCCAGAGATCACGCTAGATAAACTCGCTGAAACGAATACCTTGTTTTTCTTTAAACAAGTTGTTCGTCAGCCTGCACGTCTTGCTGGTACTGCATTGTTAGTTAAAGAAACCATGGATCAAGAAGCATTACCTCGTCAAGCATGGACTTATAACACTGGCCAACGCCGCGTGCGTAAAGCGCCAAATGTTGCTTTTGATACGCCGGGTACTGTTTCAGATGGTTTAAGAACCACAGATGATTTTGACATGTTCAACGGCTCGCCAGTGCGTTATAACTGGGAACTCGTTGGTAAGAAAGAAGTTTATATTCCTTACAATGATTACAAACTTCATTCTGATGCACTTAAATATGATCAAATATTAAAACCTGGTCATATCAATCCTGAGTATGCTCGTTGGGAAAAACACCGTGTTTGGGAAGTAAAAGCAACCCTTAAAGATGGTATGCGTCATATTTATAAAACCCGTGTTTTCTATATCGATGAAGATTCATGGCAAGTATCGTTAACCGATATGTATGATAACCGTGATGAACTTTATCGTGTGGGTACAGCACATTCTATCAACTACTATGAAGTTCCGACTCATTGGAGTACGTTAGAAATTTTCCACGATTTACAATCTCGTCGCTACTTAGCAATGGGATTAGACAACGAAGGCCGCATGTATAATTTTGATGCCAAGCTTTCTGAAGCTAATTTCACACCTGATGCGCTGCGTCGCGCAGGTATTCGCTAAGACCGTTATGGGGCGCTCATGTGCCCCAGTTATTCTTAAGGAAGTTTGTATGTCGTTTCGCACACTTCGCAATGTAGCCGTAATCAGCCTTAGCTGTTTTTTCAGTGTTGCATCCGCAAATGTTCAATTTGATCCGCTCAGCGTTCAACTCCAACCCCTTGCTCAATCATCTTTAGTGTTAGATATTGCTAACGCTGGCGATAAGCTAGTTGCTGTTGGTGAACGTGGCCATGTTTTAGTCAAACAACAACAATGGCAACAAGTGACTACGCCTGTTATCGCGCACTTAACCAAAGTATTTTTCCTCGATGAGATGCAAGGCTGGGCCGTGGGTCATGATGCAACCATCATTCATACCCAAGACGGTGGTTTAACTTGGACCTTACAATTTCAGTCATTTGAAATTGAAAAGCCGTTATTAGATATTTTATTTTTTGATGATAAAAATGGCATTGCGCTAGGGGCATATGGCTTGTTTTATCGCACCGATGATGGCGGTCAGAACTGGCAAGAAGAATTCCACGAAGAGCTTTTATTTGAAGAAGATATTGGCTATTTAGCGGATTTAAAGGCTGAAGATGAAGCACTGTATTTATCTGAACGCGCAGCGTTACTACCGCATTTTAACCGTGTTATTCAATTAGCTGACAATAGTTTATTAATGGTTGGCGAACTGGGGTTAGTCGCCACATCAATTGATAATGGTAAAACCTTTACTGCACATGATTTTATTTATGACGGTTCAATGTTTAATGCCATTGAAACGGATAAAAATATCTTTTTGATGGGGCTTCGTGGTCATGTTTTTGTTACCGATAAACAATTTTCACAATGGAGTGAAATTAAATTACCGGTTAAGTCAACGATACATAACGCTTATATCAACACAGATGGTTCAATTTACTTAGTTGGTAACGCTGGCATGATCATTGAGCTCAATAATAAGCTTGAGGCCAAAGTCATAGCTCGCAGACAAGGTGAAAACATTGTTGCTGTAGCCAGTGATAATCAAGGGGAACTTTGGTTTGCAGGTACTAAAGGCTTATTCCAACTTAAGTAGCCATAACAAATAGCCATCACAAAATGATAACTAAAATTAAAACAACAATAATAGGGCCGATAAGATGTTAGAAAAACTGGTCAATGGATTTGAAAGTTACCTCTTTAGACACAGGATGTGGGTAATATTTTCATTTATATTAATTACCTTCTTTCTAGGTTACCAAGCTAGCCAATTAAAAATGGATGCCGCTTTTAGTAAGAATATTCCATTAAATCATGAATACATGAAAACCTATACCAAGCATCAAAAAGATTTTGGTGGTGCGAATAGGATCATGGTGGCAGTGGAAGATACCAGCGGCAATATTTTTAACCCAGAGTATTTTGAAACCCTCAAAAATGTACATGATCAACTCTTTTTCATTCCTGGGGTTGAGCGCTCTCAAGTTAAGTCATTGTATTCACCTTCGACTCGATTTACCGAAGTCGTTGAAGATGGTTTTGCTGGTGGGCCGGTTATTCCTGCTGACTTTCGTAATGATGAATATGGCTTAAATACTGTCAGAGACAATATCGAAAAAGCCGGTATTGTTGGCCGCTTAGTGTCCAATGATTATTCATCAGCTATGTTAACGGCGCAGTTAATGGAGTTTGTAGCAAAAACAGATGAAGAAATGGCCGCATCTGAAGGCGCTGAAAAGGATGTTACTTTTAAGCCGTTAAATACGATTCAATTTGCTCAGCAACTTGAAAATGAATTACGCGCTAAATATGAAACCGATACCATCAAAATCCATATTATTGGTTTTGCTAAAATGGCTGGTGATGTAGCTGAAGGCGCTAAGGGCGTGCTGCTGTTTTTCTTGATTGCTATCGCAATCACAGCTGTGATGGTTTATTTATTTTCTAAGTCATTAATGCTGACGATTTTGCCTTTAGTATGCAGCTTAATTGCGGTGGTGTGGCAACTTGGGTTGTTAACAGTAGTAGGTTTTGGTTTAGATCCAATGTCAATTCTTGTACCATTTTTGGTGTTTGCAATTGGCGTAAGCCATGGGGTACAAATGATTAATGCGGTTAGGCGCCGTGTTGGTGATGGACAAGCCACTAAAGCTGCAGCTGCATCCGCGTTTCGTAGTTTATTAGTACCAGGCGGTATTGCATTATTATCAGACACCGTTGGCTTTTTAACCTTACTTGCAATCGATATCGGTATTATTAGAGAGTTAGCGATATCGGCATCATTAGGTGTTGCTGTTATTATTTTGACCAATTTAATTTTATTGCCACTGGTTATTTCTTACACCAACATCAAACCGGTTCAAGAGAATAAAGCGCAAAAAGATAAAATTGAAGGGATTTGGCGTAGCTTATCTAAATTTGCCACTCCTAAATATGCTGTCATTGTGCTGATTTGTACTGCACTGTTATATGCTTTTGGCTTGCAACAAGCCAGTAATATGAAAATAGGTGACCTTCAAGGCGGTGCGCCGGCATTGCATCTTGATTCAAGATACAACCAAGATACTTTTTATATTACTGATAATTATTCAATTACCACTGATTATATGACGGTGATTGTTGAAGCAACCCCTGAAGCCTGTACCTATCATTCCATATTAGCTGAGATCGATCAATTCGAATGGATGGTGGCCAATACCCCGGGAGTTGAATCAACAGCCAGTTTAGCGTCAGTGGCTAAGCAGGTTAATGCCGGCTTTAACGAAGGTAACCCTAAGTGGCAAATATTGCCAAGAACCACAGCAAGTTTAGTGCAAGCGGTAGGACGAGTACCAACGACATCAGGTTTATTAAACGGCAACTGTTCGGTGATGCCTATTTTCTTATTTTTGAAAGATCATAAGGCTGAAACCATTGAAGTGGTGATTGCTAAAGTCAAAGATGTAGCTGAAAAGCTCAATACCGAAACATTACAATTTAAACTGGCTTCTGGCCCTGTTGGTGTCATGGCTGCGACTAACGAAGCTGTTAGTGAAGCGCAGCTACCTATGATGATTTATGTTTATGGCGCTGTATTTATCCTATGTTTAATTAGCTTCAAATCACTTAAAGCGACGGTAGCAGTGATTGTGCCGTTATATGTGGTGTCGACATTAGCACAAGCATTAATGACTTGGCTTGATATCGGCCTTGCGGTGAGCACTTTACCGGTGATTGCATTAGGTGTTGGTATTGGTGTTGATTATGGTATTTATATTCTCTCGACTATGGCAGGTAAACTCAACAATGGCATGGCGGTGCAGCAAGCCTATTTTGAAGCGTTAATTGAGCGAGGCAGTGCGGTTATTTTTACCGGGCTTACTTTAGCCATCGGTGTGAGTACTTGGTTCTTTTCTGCGCTGAAATTCCAAATGGATATGGGAATTTTATTAACATTCATGTTTTTAGTGAATATGTTGGGAGCGATAATTATTTTGCCCGCATTATCAGCCGTTTTCTGGCGCAAACCCAAGTAAGTTAAAGGGTTTATAAATTAAAGAGGAGCTTAGCTCCTTTTTTTTTTTGCATAGTTAGTCTATCTAAACGCTTGATTGGTCAATTAGTGACTATAATTCTTGAATTAACAAGGGTTTTAGAGGATCTACCACTAAAATTTAGCTCGAAATAGCATGAAATTAGTAATAAACTTTGCGGCAGATCTCAGTTTAAGACGGGATCAACAAGCCGAAGCATCCAATATAATGATAAAAGCGCTGCCATAAACGCTTAAGGAAACTGCAACATGGCCTTTAAAGATGCAATGCCTTCAGTACTACTAGAAAATGTAGTCAATTTAATTCATAAAAAAATCCCTAATACTCAAGCAAAACAAGTTGAGCAATTTGCCCATTGTATATACGCCCATATGTCAGAAGACGACTTAAACGCTCGTAATGACAGCGATTTGTATGGCGCAGTATTAAGTCTTTGGAATGCCTTAAACAAATCTGCTGCAACCAATACCCACATTCGGGTATTTAATCCAAGTCAGTCAAAACATGGCTGGCAGTCAAGTCATAGTATTATCGAAATTATACAGCCTGATATGCCATTCTTGGTTGATTCAGTTGCTATGGCGTTAAATCGTATGGGGATTACTGCTCATATGATGCTGCACACACCAATGGCGTTGGTGCGTGAAAAAGAATTAGTTAAAGAAGTGTCTTTTATTAAAGATGCTGATGAAAACACAGAAAATGTTGCGGTGTTTTTGATTGAAATTGATCGCCAAAGCAGTGAAGCCGATATTAAAGCCATTGGTAAAGAACTTGAATCAGTTTTTGCTGATGTGGTGTCGTCAGTCGTTGATTGGCAAAAAATGTCTGACAAATTGTCAGAAACAGTAAAATTATTACCTAAGCAGCCTTTTCCAGGCGCGAAATGTGAAAAAGAAGAAGCAATTAGCTTTTTAACCTACCTAAATAATCATCACTTCACCCTACTAGGTTACCGCTATTATGAGTTAAAGCGTGTTGAAGGTGATGTTGAGTTAGTACCTGATTTAGATTCAAGTTTAGGATTAATGAGCCGCTCTGTTAATAAAAACGGCGAGCGTGGCTTATTACTGTCTTCGCTTTCTCAATCAGCAAGAAAAGAAGCTCTAGATGAGAGTCTGTTAGTGCTGACTAAAAGCTCGACTAAAAGCCGAGTTCATAGGCCCGCTTATGTGGATTACATCGGTATTAAACGCTTTGATAAAAAAGGTAACGTGATTGGAGAAGATCGCTTTTTAGGACTTTACGCGTCCAATCTTTATAACCGTAGCCCCAGAGAAATACCGCTGTTAGCTGAAAAAGTTGAACGGATTATGGAGCGCTCAGGTCTAGCACCACGTTCACATGACTACAAAGCGTTGATGAATACCCTTGAGAATTTACCTCGTGATGAGTTAATTCAATCTAAAGAAGATGAATTAGCCAGCGTTGCTCGTGGTGTATTACATATGCAAGACCGTGACAAATTAAAAGTATTTGTTCGTAAAGACGGTTTTGGCCGATTTTTGTCCTGTTTGGTGTATGTTTCAAAAGATCGCTACAACACTAAATTACGTCAAGACACTCAACGTATTTTAGCGCAGCATTTTAACAGCACTGAAGATGTTGAATTTACCACTTATTTCTCAGAATCGACTTTAGCGCGTACGCACTACATCGTGAAAGTTGATAATAATAATATGGATGTCGATGTGGCTGCTATTGAGAAAAACCTAATTGAAGCGGCGCGCTCTTGGGAAGATAAATTACAGAGTTCATTAACTAACTCATTAGGTGAGCAATCGGGTACTGGCTTAGTTAAACGTTACCTCAATGCGTTTTCACCAAGCTATAAAGAAGATGTATTGCCGAGTTCAGCCGTGGTCGATATTCAGCACCTTGAAGCGTTGAATGACGAGCATAAACTAGGCATGCTATTTTATCAGCCGCAAGAAACAGCCTTAAATGATAATAAAGTACGTTTAAAGTTGTTCCATAAAGATGAACCGATACATCTGTCTGATGTACTGCCAATGTTAGAAAACTTTGGATTACGGGTCATCAATGAGCGTCCATATGAAGTGAAAACTGAAGATGGTGCCACCTATTGGATCCTTGATTTCTTAATGATGGTGCAGGGCGCAGCAATTGAAAACTTGGCAGATAGCCAAGATCGATTCCAAAATGCGTTATCTCAAGTATGGCAAAAGAAACTTGAAGATGATGGCTTTAACCGCATGGTGTTGGCAACCAGCCTTACTGGCCGTGAAGTATCTATTTTACGTGCTTATGCCAAATATATGCGTCAAATTGATGCAACATTTAGCCAATCATATATCGAAGAAACCTTTAATCGTTATCCGCAAATTGCTGATTTATTAGTTAAAATGTTTATTCGTAAGTTTAACCCTAAACTTAAAACCCGCACTCTCAGTAAATTTTATGAGCAAATCGATTTACGCCTAGAAGATGTCTCTAGCCTTGATGATGACCGCATTATTCGCCGTTACTTAGATTTGATTAACGCAACGCTGCGTACCAACTTCTATCAAACGATTAACGATGTTGATGTTAAACCTTATATCTCATTCAAGTTTTTACCTGAAGATATTCCTGAGATGCCGCGTCCATTGCCAAAATTTGAAATCTTTGTGTATTCACCAAGGTTTGAAGGGGTGCATTTGCGTGGTGGTAAAGTCGCTCGTGGTGGCTTACGTTGGTCAGATCGTCGTGAAGATTTCCGTACTGAAGTACTAGGCTTAGTCAAAGCGCAACAAGTTAAAAATACCGTGATTGTTCCTGTTGGTGCAAAAGGCGGTTTTGTGTGTAAGCAGCTGCCTACAGACGGCGGCCGTGAAGCCTTCTTTAACGAAGGGCAAGCGTGTTACCGCTTATTCATTCGCGGGTTATTGGACATCAGTGACAATATCATCGAAGGCAATGTTGTACCGCCAAAAGATGTGGTTCGTCATGACGAAGATGATGCCTATTTAGTGGTTGCAGCCGATAAAGGCACTGCAACATTCTCCGATATTGCCAACGAAATCGCCATTGAATACAACTTTTGGTTAGGTGATGCATTTGCATCTGGCGGCAGTAATGGTTATGACCATAAGAAAATGGGCATTACCGCCAAAGGGGCTTGGGAGTCTGTCAAACGTCACTTCCGTGAAGAAGGCATCGATTGTCAAACTACCGACTTTACCTGTCTGGCAATTGGCGACATGGCTGGTGATGTATTTGGTAATGGCATGTTGTTATCCCGTCATACTAAGTTAGTGGCGGCATTTAACCATATGCATATCTTCATCGATCCCAATCCTAATGTTGAAACCAGTTATATCGAGCGTGAGCGTTTATTTAATTTACCGCGTTCAAGTTGGGAAGATTACAATACCAAGCTAATGTCAAAAGGCGGGGTAGTATTCCAACGTTCAGCTAAGTCATTAAAATTGACTAAAGAAATCAAGCTGATGCTGGATACTACCGAAAACACCATGACGCCAAATCAACTTATGCAAGCATTGCTAAAAATGCGTGTAGATTTAATTTGGAATGGCGGTATTGGTACCTACGTTAAGGCGACGACTGAAACTCATGCTGAAGTTGGCGATCGTGCTAATGACGCTATTCGAGTCAACGGTAATGAACTCAACGCTAAAATCATTGGCGAAGGTGGCAACTTAGGTGCAACCCAATTGGGTCGTATTGAATTTGCAGCAAATGGTGGCCGAGTCAATACTGATTTTGTTGACAATGTCGGTGGGGTTGATTGTTCAGACAACGAAGTGAACATCAAAATCTTACTTAATACTATTGTTGCAGATGGTGAACTTACGGTTAAACAGCGTAACCGTCTGTTAGAGTCAATGACAGATGAAGTCGGTGAGATTGTTCTGCAAGACTGTAACGATCAAACCCGCACCATTTCTGTGACTCTGGCACATGGTGTTGCTCAGTTAAAAGAGCATATCCGATACATTCAATATCTTGAAAAAGATGGCAAATTAGATCGCGCCCTAGAATTTTTACCAACAGATGATGAGTTAGCCGATCGCTTAGCAAATAACCGTGCACTGACTCGTCCAGAGCTATCAGTATTGGTTGCTTATGGCAAAATGGTCCTAAAAGAGCAATTGGTCACCGCTGAAATCACTGAAGATAGTTTTTTAAGTAAATTGCTAACGAACTATTTCCCGCAGCAATTGAAAGATAAATATGCAGATAAGATGATTTCGCATCCTTTGCGCGGTGAAATTATTGCAACTTCATTAGCCAATGAATTGGTTAATGATATGGGCTTTAACTTTGTACAGCGTATGCAAGATGAGACCGGTGCCTCAGTTGCTGAAGCGGCAATTTGCTACACTATGGCTCGAGAAATATTTAGCTTAACTGAACTAACACAGTCAATTACTAAGCTTAATGGAATTGTGTCTGCTGACGTTCAAAGTGAAATGTTGCACCAATTACGTCGTAACATGCGCAGAGCTTGTCGCTGGTTAATTCGTCACCGCAAGAAAGGTGAAAATATTGAGCAAACTGTAGCATTCTTCAAACCTGTGTTTGATGAATTAAAAGCTAATGTTGATCAATATATGATTTCTGCAGAAGTTATGGCTATTTCAACTGAAATTAAATTACTCCAGGAACAGCAAGTACCAGAGTCTTTAGCGCATGTTATCGCTAAAATGAGTACCTTATTCTCAGCATTAGATATTGCTCAAATTGCCCAACTTGAGGACAAATCAGTAAAACTGGTTGCTGAAACGTATTTCAGATTAGGTGCAAAAGTTGAATTACATTGGTTCTTAGAACAGATTAGTATTCAACCAGTGTCCAATCATTGGCAAGGATTAGCCCGCGCAGCCTTCAGAGAAGAGTTAGATTGGCAACAGCGCTCATTAAGCTCTACAGTCCTTCGAGCCTGTACAGACTCTTGCGATGCAGATGTGATCATTAACCAGTGGATTGATAATAATCAAAAGTTGTTAGAACGCTGGTTTAACCTACTGACTGAATTTAAGGTGTCTCAAAGCCATGATTTTGCAAAATTCTCAGTGGCACTGCGAGAACTTAATTTATTGATCCTTCATTGCGAAGGACCGAGATAATTATTTATAATAAGTGAACGAGCCCTGGCGATAGCCGGGGCTTTTTTTAGGTTTAGGAGAAAGCATGTTTTTTTATAAAGTTGCACAAAAAGTAATGTTTCAGATGGATCCAGAGATCGCGCATAATATCGCTATCGGAAGTTTAAAAAATACTGGAAACAACCCTTTAAACCTATTTTACAGTCAAAAAGTTGCCTCAGCGCCTGTGACTTGTATGGGCATTAATTTTAAAAATCCAGTTGGCTTGGCGGCTGGATTGGATAAAGATGGCGAATCAATTGATTCATTTCATGCGATGGGATTTGGTCATATTGAAGTCGGTACGGTAACGCCTCGTCCACAACCGGGTAATGAACAACCGCGTTTATTTCGCTTAAAACCTGCAAAAGCAATCATTAATAGAATGGGTTTTAACAATAAAGGTGTAGATAATTTAGTCAGAAATTTAATGGCGAAGAAATCCGATATTATTGTTGGTGTAAATATTGGTAAAAATAAAGATACCCCAGTAGATGAAGGTAAGAATGATTATTTAATCTGCATGGAAAAAGTCTACCAATATTCGGATTATATCGCGGTAAATATCTCATCACCTAATACTCCAGGTCTACGTACGCTGCAATATGGTGAGTTATTAGACGATTTACTATCTTCATTAAAAGAAAAACAAACAGAACTCGCTAAAAAGTACAATAAGTATGTACCAATAGCACTAAAAATTGCCCCGGATTTAACCTCTGAAGAAATTGAAAAGATTGCTGAATCGCTATTAAAAAGTAAATTTGATGGAGCGATTGCGACAAATACCACTTTAACCCGTGATGCGGTTGTTGGCTTAGACAATGCTAACGAAGCGGGTGGCTTAAGTGGTAAGCCGTTGACGGATCTTTCTACTCAAGTGATCAGACAATTAGCGGGATATTTGAACGGTGAGATCCCGATTATTGGCGTCGGTGGAATAAATAGTGCCGAAGATGCCTTAGCTAAATTTGATGTAGGTTCAGAATTGGTACAGATATACACTGGCTTTATTTATCAAGGTCCGGGTTTAATAAACGATATTGTTAATGCTTATAAAGCTAAATAATATAAGTTGATCTAAAAATTAGTCTTTTGATCCAATAAATCAGATCTAATCAAGTTATAGCGATCGCAATCACGATCTTACGATCGTTATAACTTAATGATAAATATATCAAAGTTTTTAAATAATATTTTGATATT
>NZ_JBFRKH010000022.1:0-30709 GCF_041469265.1 Shewanella sp. 10N.286.51.B2 | reverse complement strand
TAGGTCTGGCCATCATTAATTACCGAAAATTAAGTAATAACTAAAGCCTAGTAGAGTGTTTAACATTTAGCCAACTAGAATGGGTGGCCTTGTTATTCCGCTTCGCTCTCGATTTGTCGTTAAAAAAAATTTTCAATGGGTCTCTTCTTAGCATATATATATTCTCCAGTTTTTTATTAATTACTAAATGACATTAAAAACAATATACTAATTTTTAATAAATATCCACTTTCGAATCGCAAGTAAGCCATTGAAAACACAATAGATTTAACTTGACTACATTTATTTGTAGATTTAATCTCACTATCAATAATTTTAAGAAATGCTCATTATTTTATGAAAAAAACTGGAGAAGTTATGATTTATATTACTCTGTTTGTTGCATCATCTATTTTTACAATAACTTTTTTTCGAACATCTTTATTTGTTATCTCGATGGGTAGTCATCATATTAAGTCACCTCGACTTAGCATCTATATACTAATTCTTCTCTCGCTCTCATTTTCGACAATACTCGTCATATTTGCAAAAATTCTAAGTCGATGAAAGTTAATCCAAAATGTTGATTGCTATTAATTTTGTTTTAAAAGACATGAGTTACATTTATTTAGTGCGAGCCTTCTTGAAAAAGGTTATTAAATTGAAATTTTACGCTGTTTCTGACTTACATCTCGACATTCATACAATTAGAAAAGATTATTGGTGTGATTTTGAACGAGATGCGATTTTATTTATTGCTGGTGATGTCTGTACTGGTCAACCCAAATTGGACACTTTTAGTTGAGAATGTTCAAACTCTACAGGTGACAGATCACCATTAGCAGAATGAAGTCGCTCCAAGTTGTAATATTTCATGTAAGCAGTCACATCTTGCTTCATAAACTGCCTTGTTGGTTGAGAAACTTTAAAAACCCAATCGTGTTTCAAACTACCAAAGAAACGTTCAACGACTGCATTATCCCAACACGCACCAACATCCCCCATACTAGCTCGAATACCATAGCTAGAAAGCAGCTTGCCGAATTGCTTGCTGGTATACTGTGATCCTCGGTCACTGTGAAATACCAGCCCTCTGGCCGGTTGGCGCAGATTGTAAGCTTTCATTAATGCCTTAGATATCAAATCCGTGGTCATACGCTTGTCTATGTGCCATCCAACGATCCGGCGTGAATATAAATCCATTACAACTGCCAAATACATCCAGCCTTCACCTGTCTTTAAATAGGTCACGTCACCTGCCCAAACCTGATTTGCGGATACTGGGTTAAAGTTCATGTTTAACAGATTATCAGCCACGGCATCAGAGTGTTTTCGCTGTGTCGTCACCTTGTAAGCTCGTCGCTGGGTAGCTTTGAGTCGAAGGCGATGCATAATTTTACGAACGAGATAGCGACCAACCTGGTAGCCTTCCTTGCGCAACTTCTTCACCATTTCACGATTCCCTAAGCTGCCTCTACTTTGCTTAAATAGCTGTCGAACAAGGCGATGTGAAACTTCGCCATGTTTTGGTCAAATTTGTTCCAGACAAATAATGACATTCCCTCCATCCTTGGCGGTCAGAAGCTCGCTGCTGCATCTACACCGGGATTATTATCTCTTCGATTTGACTTTATTAGTGGGAATAAAAAGGCTAAAAAGCAGAAAATCTATTTGCCTCCGACTCAATTTGAATTGAGGACTTTGAAGAAAATAGCGTGAGATTGGCATGGATGCCAATATAGCCTCAGTTAAGCCATGGATGGCGCATCTGAGGCGTTAGCATTTTCAAATATGACCGAAGAACACTACAAGCGAAGTCAAAAGCTGGATCAATCCCCGTTGAAAACATGCGATTTTCAGCATTTTTCGTTGGGGCCTGAGGGTTTGTTAAGGGCTTATTTTGTAAAATGTGAGCGCTTTCCCCCTTGACTCTGCTCTTTGCAAAAGAAGGGGCGAAGCGCCACGACGTTAATCCAAACAAAGTTTGGAAAGACTTAAAGAAAACTTGCGATTTATAACTCGTATAAGTGAAGCACCACGACTTTTTTGTTCAAACTGGCAAACTAGATTTGGGTCACTAAATCGTTAGGGAAGTTTGCCGTGGTGAGTTCTGCCAACTTAAACAACTCATGACGTTTCGAACTTTGTTGTCTTAGTTTCAATCTTTATTGTCTAGTTTCAGACTTTAATGTACATCGACAGGAAAATGAATAACACCAAGCGCGCTTAAGCAAATAAGTGCCTTAGTAAGGGTTTATCCGCTGTGTCTCTACTTCACCATACAATGTTGGTAAATGTTCTCCCATTGCAGGTAAGTGAGCTCAATACTCGCTTCACTGTCACAACAGTAAGCGTCACCCTTTGGGCACACCTTTTCAGTGATATCAGCTAATTGCTCAGTAACACAGCCAGATAAGTACTCGTTACTTAATACCATATTGTTAAGTTGTTGCCGCTGCACAAGGGGAATAGCTAATGAATCCTGCGGCGCAATAACGCAATCAGACGACGCTAAAGAGAGTAACGCGGCAGTGATGAGTCCTTTCATATTAACTCCAATATAATTAAATCAATTATACGATAACCATTGTAGCCACTGCACAGCAAGGTTTTATTCGAATTAGTTGATTATATCCTTTGCGCTAATCGAAAATTACTATAGTGTGGTTATTCAATTGTTTCGTCATTTATATTTTTCTAGATATTTGGCTTAGCTTTAGCTACCCAACTAGGACAAATAATGACGACCCCTGTACGCGTTCGCTATCACACCATTGAAATTGGTGACAACGATATTCACTTATGTACCCTTCGAGATAAACAGCAATTTAGTGACGATAACAACACAGCTAAAGACTTAGGTATTTCTTCGGCGCTATGGCCCATTTTTGGGGTAGTCTGGCCTTCCAGTATGGTACTGGCAAATCACATGCTTGATTATCAAACTCAAGGTAAACGCATTTTAGAGATTGGTTGTGGTATCGGCCTTTCAAGCTTACTGTTAAACCAAAGAGCCGATGATATTACCGCCACCGATTATCACCCTGAGGTTGAAGGTTTTCTATTAAGAAATACCCAACTCAATAACGACAAATCGATAAACTTTGAACGAGTCGATTGGGCTGATGACAACAGTGATTTAGGTCAGTTCGATTTAATCATCGGCAGTGATTTATTGTACGAAGATGAGCATATTGCCTTGCTGGCTTACTTCATTCAAGCCCATGCCAAACGCCAATGTGAAATTGTTATTGTCGATCCCGGTCGTGGCCGAAAAAACAAACTCACCACCAAGATGGATGAATACGGCTTTAGCCATAATCATATCAAACCCATTCACACTGATTATTTAACACAACAATTCAAAGGCCATATTTTGCGCTTTTCAAGAGAGAGCTAGTGCAGTTAAATTTCGCTTAGCAGTCTAGTATATACTCATAAAAAATCACGCCCTGCTCTGTAATGGCTTGCTGGGTAAAGCCCAGCTTTAAAAGTAATTTAGCTGATGCTTGGTTACTTTTGTCTACCCCAGCGATTAATTTACGCCATTGAAGTTGATCCCGGGAAAATTCAATCACTCCTGTGAGTAACTCGCTTCCATAGCCTTTTTTCCAATAATGCTCACCCAGTAAATAACCGATATGGGCTGTTTCTTCATCAGCAAGATACATAAAGACTAATCCCATCATTAAGCCTGTATCAGTCGCATCAACCCGACATAAACGGCTTTGTGCTAGCATTTCATCAAGCCAGTACTCGGCGGCTGGTAGTGAGTTTAGCTGCTGAAAATTAGCAGGAAGATGATTAACCACTGCAGGTGTCAACAACGCCATAAGCTGTATCAAGAGTGCGGATGACTGCGATGTTAACTCTGATGCAGACTCTGACGATGTCATATCAGAAGATATTTCCCTTATTAGCAGCCTCGCTGTTTGCAAATTTATCTTCACCTGATGGCTCCTATTTATGGCCATTAACAAAGCAAACCCCATTAATAATACGGAGTAACTGCAGGCTATCTTATCATTTAGCGCTATTAAAATTTGCTTTGGTTAGTACCAAAGTGACATCTAGCCATCATTAAGCTGCAATAATATGGCATTAACTCAGCCAATCACTACCATCCTCAGCCTAAGTAAGGTATAACGGCGCCATGAAAACTCCTAAACGTATACAACCACTGGTTGATGATGGCCTTATTGACGAAGTCGTAAGCCAATTAATGAGCGGTAAAGAAGCCACCGTTTATATGGTTCGCTGTGGAAATGAAATCCGCTGCGCCAAAGTGTATAAAGAAGCCATTAAACGGAGCTTCAAAAAAGCAGCGCAATATCAAGAAGGTAGAAAAAGTCGCAATAGCCGTCGCAGCCGTGCAATGGAAAAAGGTTCCAGCTACGGCCGTGAGCAGCAAGAAAATGCCTGGCAAAATGCCGAAGTAGATGCCTTGTATAAATGTGCTGACGCCAATATTCGAGTGCCTGTCCCCTATGGCTGCTTTGAAGGTGTGCTGATAATGGAACTGATCACTGATGGTCAAGGTGATGTGGCCCCGCGTTTAAATGATATTGTGTTAAGCGCAGAACAAGCGTTACAAGATCACGCCACCATGATGGGGTATGTCACTCGTATGTTGTGTGCCGGCATCGTCCATGGTGACTTATCGGAATTTAACGTACTGCAAGATGACCATGGACCTGTGATTATCGATCTGCCCCAAGCCGTCGATGCTTCAGCCAATAATAATGCCAAGGTCATGCTAGAACGTGACGTTAACAATATGACCCGCTATTACTCGCAGTTTGCACCTGAGCTTGCTTTAACAAAGTATGCCAAGGAAATGTGGAGCTTATATGAGAAAGGCGACTTACTGCCTGATACCCAGCTTAGCGGTGAATTTGAAGAGGATACCAGCGCTGCTGATGTCAATTCAGTGCTAGAAGAAATTCAAGCAGCCTTTGAAGAAGAACTAGAGCGCCGCGAACGCATTAGTGAGCCTGAAGAGCTTTAACGCCCTCACACTTAATTTCGACTGTAAATAAAAACGGCGCTGATAGCGCCGTTTTAATACTCAAGAGTTAACTCATCGACCTAGTGGTCGTTTTTACCCCACAGCCATGCTGCACCACGCACCCCAGATGATGCGCCATATTCGTTTTTAACCACTAAGGTGTCGCACTCGCGGCCAACCACATACTTAGGTAATACTTTTGGCAATTCAGTGTATATCGCATCAATATTAGATACGCCGCCACCTAATACAATCACATCAGGGTCGAGCATATTAATCAGGTGTGCCAATGAGCGTGCTAAACGATCCATAAAGCGCACAAATGCTTGGGTCGCTAACGGATGACCATCGGCCATCATTTGCGAAATTTGAATGCCACTGTCAGCTTCACCACCAGCACGGCGGAAATCACGAACAAAGCCAGTGCCTGAAATAAAGGTCTCGATGCAATCTTTGTTGCCACAAAAACACGATGTAGAATTAAATTCGTCCGAAGTCATCCACGGCAAAGGATTATGACCCCATTCACCACCAATGCCATTACCGCCGCCATGAACTTTACCATTTATCGCTAAACCGCCACCGCAGCCTGTACCAATAATCACCCCAAAGACCACATCTTTGCCTGCGGCTGCGCCATCAACAGCTTCAGATACCGCAAAACAGTTAGCATCGTTTGCTACCCGCACTTCTCTATCAAGACGAGCGCTTAAATCTTTATCAAGTGGGTGACCATTAATCCAAGTTGAATTCGAATTTTTAACCAAACCCGTTAACGGTGATACCACCCCTGGGATCCCCACACCCACACTGCCAGTTTGCTGAGTTTCGGCTTCAGCATCATTAACTAAGCCTACTATGGCATCAAGGGTTTCAGGGTAGTTTTTAGGTGTTGGAATACGTTTACGAAATAGCTCTGAACTATCTTCGGCTAGCGCCACCACTTCAATCTTTGTCCCGCCAAGGTCAATACCCATGCGCATCATAGTAACTCTCTCCATATCGTTAGAATCTGTTATTCACCAAAATGAGTGTGCCGCAATAGCTATTATTGAGCTGATAAAAGGCTAACGGTTTCAAGTTAGACACTTTTGCAATTACTCGTTTATATAGCTACCTTGCAAACCATGCTGGTGACGCCGCAATAAAATACGGATTTAAAATATTTTCTTTTTGGTTGTAATCAAGGGACGTTAATTCAGGATAACGCACTACCTGACCACCAGCGCCTTCAACGACAGCTTGCGCTGCAGCGGTATCCCACTCACTGGTTAGCCCCAGTCTTGGATACACATCAGCAATGCCTTCTGCCACCATACAAAACTTTAATGAGCTACCAACACTTTGCATTTGGTGCTCGCCCACATCCTTAAGGAACTCTTCAAGCCCAGGGCTGATATGGGAGCGACTGCCCACCACCACAGGTACAGGGCTGACTGTTTGTTGGCTAATATCTAACTGTTGCTGCTGCCCTTGATACTCAAGCCATGCGCCTTGACCCACAATGGCAGAATAACATTTGTGTAATACCGGCGCGTATACCACTCCTACCATAGCGCGGCCTTGATGAACTAAGGCAATATTGACGGTAAACTCACCGTTGCGCTTAATAAACTCTTTGGTGCCATCTAGTGGGTCAATTAACCAATAAGTTTGCCATTCTTTACGTTCTGACCAAGGGATATCAGCGGCTTCTTCGCTCATGATCTTAATGTCAGCAAATTGCTGAGCTAATGCGTTAACAATCACATTATGACTGGCAATATCCGCAGCGGTCACTGGGCTATCATCTTGTTTTTGCGTTACTTGCAAGTCGGTGTCTGAATACACTTGCATAATTGCATCACCAGCCAATTTGGCAATCTCAACCACTTTAGTGAGATGCTGCTGGGTAAACAGCGGTTTCGTAAATGGCTGCTGCGCATCATCTTGCTCTGAAAAACTAAATACCTTCAAGGTTCATCCTTATGAATACGTTAACCTGTGGTTAACTCAAATCACTTAGCGCTATTATGCCAGTTGCTCGCAAGATGATTTATAACTATTTAGTTTGTCTTAGAAATAACAATGTTAGTTAACTTTTCACTAGCATAAATATCAAGGTAGCTCTGCCACGCCTCTGAGTTAATTTTTGCTACTAATATGCAACATCGTTTACAGATAGTAAGCCAAGTGCCCCTTGCATAAAAGGCACAATGGCTTAGCTGCATTCGTATTCAAACTGATTTAAAACAATGTTATTTAGTTAGCTGCACATTATCTACTTGCATAACCACCCCATTTTGATTGCCCCAAGCCGGAAAAATCACTAATGGGGTATCAACTTGGGTTAAATCTAAACTTGAGCCAGCATGGCTAACAAGGTCTGCAAGCGCTAACTTATAATGGGTCCAAGTGGCAATATCGGGCGTAGTAATGGCAAAGTCACCAGAGCTACAGGGATGGCCACAATCGACCTTGATATTAAAGTCGCGCTGGCTTCGAGGATCTGTCAGCACATTGACATCAAACTCAACAAAACTAAATTGGCTAACATCTTGACCTAATCCGGTGCTTTGGTAATAAACCACGGCTTCATCGGTATTAAAACTAAATTGAGTTACAGCGCCATAATCACCACCAGCATCAACTTGAGCGATATCGACTGAACCATTAGCGGCGTAATGTCCTATGCTATATGGCGGTTTTACTTCATTGTCATAAATAACCAACTCATCCACTTCAACTACTTGATATTCATAGCGCACATTATCAATTTGCAGGCTGATGTTACCTAATGCTTCAATCACAAACGGATTCACTACCACAGCTAAGTCAGCCACGCTGCCAGGCGAAAACCGATTGCCACTGGCGACTAATTCTGCGATAGATATTTTTACTTCAGTCCAAGTATTAAGCTCTGGCAGAGTGACGTTAATATCACTGACATTAGGCCAACCACTGTCAATTTTAACCAGCAGCTCGACATTATCGTCGATAGATAACAGGTTAATATCAAAGACTAAATAGCCATTATTGGCCCAGTGAGACAAATCGGCTGTGGGAGGGTAAGAGAAATAAGCATTACCCGTCGCGCCCACTTTATCCATTTGCAGCACCTCACCGCGACCTTCTACTGTCAGCGTCTGCAAGGTAATACTGCCATCGGGGTTATAGCTATCAAGCGCTAACCCTTGGGCTAGTGCATCGTCAAACATGATAAATTCTGGTCCTGCGCCAATGTCAGTGCTGGGGGTCGTGATCGCTGGCGGCTGATGGCCTTCTACCACTGCTGCGGCCTCATCAATAGTGGCACAACCACTGCCTGTTGTTGGCGCGACACTGCATTCATACACGCGCACATAATCCACCTCCATGGTTTGTGGAAATACCGACTCATCCACCCCAGTGTTGTTGACATTACCCGCCCAAGTACCGCCAACGGCAAAATTGAGGATCATGTGAAACGCTTGATTGTAAGGTGCATCTTCAGGGGCTTGTTGTAAAATCCCCTCAGCATCAGTGTATTGACTGTACCAACCCGTTGAGCGCTGAGTGGCAAAATGCACATCATCTACATACCAGCGAATTTCATCTTGCTCCCATTCAAGGGCATAAACATGAAAATCATCGGCAGGATTTGCGCCGTGTGGCAAACTGTACTCTGCGCCAGAATAGACATTGCCAGGCCAAGCTTTACCATAATGCAAAGTGCCATGAACCCGGCTTTCAGGTGTCTGGGACTCATCGCCATTGGTGATCACTTTCAGATTAACCGCTTCCATAATATCGATTTCGCCAGAGCCTGCCCAAGGACCATAAACCCAGTCAGTGGGCAACATCCAAATGGCCGGCCAAGTGCCCTGACCTTGTGGCATTTTGGCTTTAATTTCAAAGCGGCCATATTTCCAATCGCCTTTATGGGTCGAATCTAAACGCGCCGAAGTGTAAGGCTGCTGTTTTGAAGTGTCATTGGCATCGTAATTAGGATCGCCCAATGCTACTGCAGGGCCATTAAAATCTTCCCGCAGAGCGGTAATCACTAACTTACCATCAACCACTTGGCTGTTATCAGCGCGCTGGGTATAACATTGTAATTCTTCGTTGCCGCCGCCATAACAGTTATGGGCTAAATTCCATTTAGTGGCATCAATCTCAGCGCCGTCAAATTCGTCACTCCACACCAATGACCAGCTTGCGTTTTCTTGCCCTGAACCCGTGTCTGAATCAGAGTCTGAATCAGAGTCTGAGCCAGAGTCTACTGGCGCTTGCTCTGATTCAACTTCAGGCTCAGTTTCAGTCTCATTATCTGAGCCACATCCTATTAGCAGCAGCGCAGTTAAACTCGCCGCGCTAATGACTTTAGCGGATGAAAAAGCCTGGCTTAGAGCCAAATTTAACGGTAATTTTTTATTGAACATTCTTGATTCCCCAATCGCAAAATATCTAAAAAATTCCAGCAAAATGCCCTACAAACTCAATTGTAAGCTCAACGTCATTGGTGGATTAACATGCCCGCTAAGAGGATCTTAGCGGGTTAACTCATTCAGGTTTGATAAATACTTAAACCCGAATGCCTACTGCCGCTAACGATTACTGCTCGTTAGTGGCACATGAAATAGTGGCTTGTTCAGCGCCATTTGGCACTATAACTAAATCACTAAAACTCACTTCTGCTGCGCCTATGGTTGACAGGTAAAACGGCGTATTGATTTTGCCAAAGTCCAGTTGCTGCTCTTTAAAACATTGCAAATCAACACTGATGGTTTGCCATGTATCAATGGCGACGCTATTAAGCTGCTCGGTAATATCAACATCAACGCGGCAATCTCTATCACATGCCATACCCAGTAATAATGGCTGCTCAAGTTTTTTAGCAGTTTTAATCATTACGCTCAGGGCGGCATTGCTATTCGAGTAAGCTCGTAAGTCCCGCGGGAAGTTACTAATTAACCCCACAAAGCCTAAACCTGAACCATTAAAACTAATTAAGCGGGCATCTTCTTGAACTTGCTTATCAAAGGTGCGTAGCGTAACCACATCATTAGACTGAATACTACTACTGACTGTATCCATTGACGTTTCTGTGCCTATCATCAAGCGCCAAGGTGCTTTTACAGCACGTTCAAATAATGGTAATGCTTCAAGCTTATCATCGGTAGCAAAGTTATCTTCAGATAAGGTGTTAGCGACCACATTACTCGGAACCTCAGTGTTGATGTCAGCGCCATAATGCAAGCCATAGCCATAGCCAAATAAAGGCGCGTAGTCTTTATCAAACACATTCACTTTGGTTTGTTGCGGGCGAGTCGGCCAAGAGAAAGACAATTTACCTGCAAAGTTTTCATTAACCTCGCCATTAGCTTGGCTCAATAACACTTGAGCCACCCCGTCACCTTCAGTACCAGGAAGCCAAGCTGCCACAAATGCATCAGATGCATTTAACTCAGCATTGACCCACATAGGACGGCCACTGATAAACACTGCTACCACAGGAATACCTTGGGCTTTAAGCGACTTTAGTAAGGCTAAATCACGTTTATCACCACGCTGATATTCAAGGTTATCAATATCACCATTGCCTTCGGCATAAGGCTCTTCACCAAATACCACAATCGCTACATCGGGCTTATTCGCAGCCTCAAATGCACCATCAACGCTTAACCAAGTTTGACCACCTGCAGCTTTAACCGTTTGCTCAATACCAGCATAAATTGAAGTTGCACCAGGAAAGTCTTCATTTAAGTTATCAGTACCCTGCCAAGTAATACTCCAGCCACCCGATTGCTTACCGATGTTATCTGCAGCATCACCTGCCACTAAGATTTTGGCACTAGGCGAAATAGGTAAAATGTTATTATTGTTTTTCAGCAACACTAACGATTCTCGTACAGCTTGTCTGGCAACGTCGCGATGCTCTTTGGCACCAATTAACTCAGTTTTACCTGAAATAGCACGATTAGCAGGGCTTGGTTTTTCAAATAACCCAGCGCGGATTTTTACCCGTAAAATACGGCGCACCGCATCATCGATACGAGATTGCGCAATCACACCGTTTTTGACTTGGGCAATGGTATTTTCATACAAAGGCTTCCAAGCACTGGTTGGCACCATGTACACATCTAAACCAGCATTGACGGCCTGTGCGCAAGACTCATTGGTGCAACCTGCCACTTGTCCGTGACCATTCCAGTCACCAACCACAAAACCATCAAAGCCCATTTTGTCTTTTAATACATCGTTTAATAGATATTTATCGCCATGAATTTTACTGCCATGCCAACTATTAAATGATGCCATAACCGTTTGTGCACCTGCAGTTAAGCCGCCCACATAACCTTGGGCATGAATGTCAAATAACGCTTGCTCAGTAGCTAGATTATCGCCTTGGTCAATGCCTTTTTCTGTGCCGCCATCGCCAAGAAAATGTTTTACGGTTGAAATAACATGTTGGTCTGATAAAAAGTCTTCGCCAACGGCGCCCTGCAGGCCTTCAACAATTGAATGAGAGTATGACTTTACGATTTGTGGGTCTTCAGAATAACCTTCATAAGTACGACCCCAGCGGTCATCCCTTACAACGGCCACTGTTGGCGCAAATACCCAATCAATACCAGTTACCATGACTTCTTTGGCGGTAATGGCAGCTATTTGCTTAATTAACTCAGGATTATTGGCTGCGCCTAAACCGATATTGTGCGGGAATAAAGTCGCGCCAATCACATTGTTATGGCCATGGACTGCATCTGTGCCCCACATAGTAGGTATCGCAATACCATCTACACTGTCATCCATCGAGGCTTGATACATTTTTTCAGCAAGTTCAATCCAGTCTGATGGCGTGGCATGTTTATCATCATTTGGATAAGCACCGCCGCCATTCAAATATGAGCCAAAACCGTATTTACGCATATCTTCCACAGTAATGTCGCGAATTTCAGGCTGGATCATTTGCGCGACTTTTTGCTCTAAGGTCATGGTCGCCATCAGCTTATCGATACGCGTTTCAAGGACAACATCTTTAGCAAATGGAATAGCAAGTGTTGGCCAAATATCAATATTGGTTGCCGCTGTTGCTTTTGTGATAGAAGCTTGTGCCACAGTTTCCGCTGCGCTAGTAACTTCGCTACTAGACTCTGTCGTTACGGGTTTGACTTCATCTTGACCACACGCACTTAAGCCAACCAACACCGCCAAAACCTGCGCGGGCAGCGTTAATCGCTTAAATGCATTCATTGGGTTTACAGGTTTCATAATCTAGCCTTTTAAATCGTTTTTTGATGTAATTTGTTTATGTAAGTTTTTTGATACAAATCATACAGTTCTAAAATCAAACGCTTTGTGGTCGCGTAGCCTTGCTACCCACTAAGCCGTAATAAGCAATAAATGCATAACAAATTAACGGCAATGCAAATGCTAATTGAATGCCTAAGCTGTCAGCCATAATGCCCTGCAGTAATGGCACTATCGCGCCGCCGACAATAGCCAGGCATAACACCCCTGAACCTTGGCTGGTATATTGCTTTAAATCTTGTAGCGCTAAACTAAAGATGGTTGGGAACATAATCGAGTTACATAAGCCCACTAATAATAAGGCCCACATCGCCGTGGTGCCTTCTGCAAACATGGCAACAGCGACTAATAGCACGGCACAAGTGGCATTAAAGGCCAGCACTTTGCCGGCTGAGATTTTTTGCATTACCAGTGCGCCAATAAAGCGACCCACCATTGCGCCGCCAAAATAATAGGCAATGTAGTTAGCCGCTTCAGCTTCAGTAAAGCCGCCAATATCTGGCTGAGTTAAAAAATTAATTAAAAAGCTGCCAATACCCACTTCTGCGCCGACATAAACAAAAATACCCACAGCCCCTAAGACTAAATGAGGATACTTCCAAGCACTGCCGCTACTTGTCCCTGGGGTATTTGTTGGTTTAATCCCTAACACTGGTAATTTTAAAATCATAAAGACAACCGCTAACACACATAAGGCGCCCGCTAACATCAAGTAAGGCACCTGAACGGTGCTGGCATGATGTACTGCTTCAATGGCAGGATCGCTGTTGTGAGTTAAGCTACTTAAAATTAACCAACTGCCAAAAAATGGCGCCACTGTGGTACCAAGAGAATTAAAAGCTTGAGTCATGGTTAAACGTGATGAT
Organism: Shewanella sp. 10N.286.51.B2; assembly: GCF_041469265.1. Classification (NCBI taxonomy): domain Bacteria; kingdom Pseudomonadati; phylum Pseudomonadota; class Gammaproteobacteria; order Alteromonadales; family Shewanellaceae; genus Shewanella; species Shewanella sp. 10N.286.51.B2. The sequence continues at coordinate 17,584 of NZ_JBFRKH010000022.1, read as the reverse complement.
GCGGTTTCAGCAGGACCTAAAGCACTGACATAAGGATTGGCTGCAACCTGTAAAATGGTAATGCCTGACGCTAACACAAAAAATGCGCTTAAAAACATCCAGTAAGATGCATAACTTGCTGAAGGGTAGAACATTAAACAACCAACACAAGCAATAGCTAAGCCGGTAACAATCCCTTTTTGATAACCAATTTTTCCCACCAAATGCCCTGCGGGAATTGAGACAATAAAATAGGCGCCGAAGAAACAAAACTGCACCAACATTGCTTGGGTGTAGTTAAGTTCGAACATATCTTTCAGGTAAGGAATAAGAATATCATTGAGGCAAGTTAAAAAGCCCCACATAAAAAATAATGACGTTAATGCCACCAGCGCAAAACGAAAATTTCCTGTTTGATGAACATTGCCAATATCACTATTGATTGGTTCAGCAACCCCATTTGAAGGTGCACTAGCCATAACATTTCCTCATTTATTGTTATTTATTTTGGGTAAATGACTATCAATTAAATTAACATTTTCATTGATAGGCACACCAAAGATTGTGTAAATCAATTATTGACCTTTTGTTAATTAATCACTAACCTCGATGTAAGCGCTTTCATTTTTAACATACCGATAACGAATGTCAACGATTTTTCGCAGTAAAAATCGGATTTTAAACTGCTAAGCACACTGAGACTCGCACTTTTAAGTCACTCTGACCTAAACACGCGAAAAACTTATTAAGCGAATGAAAAATATGAAAATATCTTTACCATCAAATTCAAAAATGCACACAAAAGAGTTCACTTTTGGGGTGGCAACCGCTTCTTTTCAAATTGAAGGCGCCGCCGATACCCGCCTCCCTTGCATATGGGATACCTTCTGTGCAACGGCCGGTAAGATTCGTGATGGTTCAGACGGGAAACACGCTTGTGAGCATGTGGCATTATTCAAAGATGATGTGCAATTAATCGAATCTTTAGGCGTTGATGCCTACCGATTATCAATTTCTTGGCCACGAGTCATTAAGCAAGATGGTAGCCTCAATCAACAAGGTGTCGACTTTTATATCAACTTAATTGATGAGTTAAATAGCCGCGGTATAAAGGTCTACGCCACCTTGTATCATTGGGACTTACCGCAGCATATTGAAGATCAAGGTGGCTGGCTCAATCGTCAAACCGCATACTTATTTGCAGACTACGCAGATAAAATCACCCAAGCTTTAGGTGACAAAGTCTATTCTTACGCCACCTTAAATGAACCTTTTTGCAGTTCATACTTAGGTTATGAAGTGGGTGTTCATGCCCCAGGGCTTGCCAGCAAAGCATTTGGCCGTCAATCAGCCCATCACTTATTACTGGCCCATGGCTTGGCTTTAAAGGTCATTCAACAAAATTGTCCTAATGCATTAAACGGTATCGTGCTTAATTTCACCCCTTGCTATCCATTAACTGACACTGATGCCGATATAAAAGCCGCTCAAACCGCCGATGATTATTTTAACCAGTGGTATATGAAGCCAATAATGGACGGTGAATACCCTGCAATTATTCATGATTTTGATGATGCAGATAAACCTGACATTCAAGCAGGTGACATGGAGATTATTAAGCAGCCACTGGACTTCTTAGGGATTAACTTTTATACCCGCGCAGTTTATAGCGCTTGTGATAAAAATGAATTTGTTCAAGTTGATATGAAAGATGCCCCTAAAACCGATATAGGCTGGGAGATCTACCCAAGTGCATTTACTGACTTACTGACTAGTTTAAATAGTACATATACATTACCGCCTGTTTATATCACTGAAAATGGTGCCGCCATGGACGATAAAATTGTTAATAACCAAGTTGATGATTTAGATCGTCTTGAGTATTACCAAGCTCACTTAAACGCTGTAAATGATGCCATTAACCAAGGCGTTAATGTCGTCGGTTATTTCGCTTGGAGTTTAATGGATAACTTTGAATGGGCTGAAGGCTATTTAAAACGTTTTGGAATCGTGTATGTTGATTATCAAACTCAGCAGCGCACCATTAAAAGAAGTGGCTTAGCTTATCGCGACTTTATCAGTCAACGTCAATAAAGACTGTGGGTTAACTTTGCACCACATCTAAGTTAACTAGAACAATATTTAAAGCCGATAACTAAAAACAGCACAACCATAATAATGACCCGGAAGAGGTTCGCATGATTAGCGTTAAAGAAAAAATAGCCTATGGATTAGGTGATACCGCCAGCAATATTGTGTTTCAGACCGTAATGCTATTTTTAACTTTTTTCTATACTGATATTTTTGGCATTTCACCGGCCTTTGTCGGCACCATGTTCCTAGCAGTTAGGGTAATTGATGCGATTACCGATCCTTTGATGGGCGCCTTAACCGACAGAACCAATACCCGCTGGGGTAAGTTTAGGCCTTACTTACTGTGGTTTGCGCTACCCTTTGGATTAATCAGTGTGCTGGCTTTTACGACACCTGATTTAGCTGAAGAAGGCAAAATGATCTATGCCTTCGTCACTTACACTGCGTTAATGATGGTCTACACCGCCATTAACATTCCCTATTGCGCTTTGGGCGGAGTGTTAACTGCCGATCCTAAAGAGCGTGTGTCAGTACAATCTTATCGTTTTGTTTTTGCCATGCTAGGCGGATTAATGGTGTCAGGATTGACGCTACCATTAGTTGAGTTTTTCGGCCAAGGCGATCAAGCCAAAGGTTATCAGCTGACCATTGCCGCCATGAGTTTTCTTGGCGTGATCATGTTCTTACTGTGTTTTGTCGGCACCAAAGAGCGCTTACATCCTCCGCAAGATCAAAATTCGACGTTTAAAGCAGATTTCAAAAACCTATTAAAAAATGACCAATGGCGCGTGCTTTCTGTGGCAGCAATTTGCTTATTATCTGGCATGGTTTTAAAAACCAGTTTAGCGATTTATTACGTCAAGTATTACCTCAACTTACCAGACATGATCACCTGGTTTATTACTTTAGGCATGATTGGAAATATTTTCGGCTGTATTTTGGCGCAACCACTCGCTAAAAGAGTGTGTAAAGTAAAAGCCTATATCACCATTCAACTCATTGCCGCCATTTTATGCGTCGCCGCGTATTTTGTCTCAAGTGAGCAAGTGGAACTCGCCTTTGCGCTTTATATTCTATGGGGCTTTACCTTTAATATGGGTACCCCGCTACTATGGGCCAAAATGGCTGATGCGGTTGATTATGGCCAATTCAAAACTGGGGTAAGAATTACCGGGATGATTTATTCATCGGTTATTTTCTTCATCAAATTAGGGGTGGCAATTGGCGGTGCTGCTGCGGGTTGGTTACTGGCAATGTATGGCTATCAAGCTGATACTGAGTTAACTGAAACCACTAAACAGGGCATTTTAATTTCATTTACCTTATACCCTGCTATTGGCTCAATTATCGTGGCTGTGGTTATGCGCTGGTACACTCTTGATAATCAGGAAGTTGAAAGAGTGCATTTAGCCATCACTAAATAAATAGCTAAATAAGAAGTAGTTAACTAATTAGCTACTTCGAGATATTGAATATCGTTAACTGCTTCTCGATAATGATGAATACAAATATCAATATAAAATCCGTATTGCTGAAGGTTTAAGGCTTTATTGCCACATAAAATAAAGAATTAAGCACTAAGTGAAGGTTTTTTTAGTGATTATGCTAAATAGTTCATGGTAGGCTAATCGCCGCTTAAATGATTATCTAATACGGAAAGCTTAAATAGGGATATATGGCAACAATATATGATGTATCTGTCTTGGCGGGTGTTTCACTTGCGACTGTGTCGCGAGTGATGAATAACAACACCAAAGTCAGCGACAAGACCAAACAAAAAGTATTAAGCGCAATGGAGCAATTGGGTTATCGACCTAACTCTATCGCACAGTCACTAGCATCTAACCGCTCAAACAGTATTGGGGTGTTAGTGTCTCAATTAGATGGCCCCTATTACGGCCCTATGATGACCGAAATTGAAACAGCCCTCAGAACGGCCAATAAACACGTTATTATTGCCGCTGGTCATAGTGTCGAATCCCAAGAAAAAGAAGGCGTTGAGTTTTTAATGAGTCGCGGTTGTGATGCGTTAATTCTTGATGTTGAAGCTGTAGACGATGACTACCTTATAAAGCTTTGCCAAGGCCCAACGCCCATTGTATTAATTAACCGCTACATTGAAGAAATCAGTGATGCCTGCGTTTACTTAGATAATGAACTGGGTGGCTATTTAGCCACTAAACACATTATCAGCCATGGACATAAAGCTATTGCTTATATCTCAGGCCCTAAATTTAAACTCGATGCCAAGGACCGATTGCGTGGCCATCAACGGGCATTAACAGAATTTGATCTCAAGTTTGATGAGCAATTGTGCTTTGAGGGTGACTTTAAAGAGCACAGTGGCAGTTTGGCGATGGAACACTTACTTAGCGTCAATAAACCCTTTACTGCTGTGGTATGTGCCAATGACCAAATGGCCTCTGGTGCTATTGCTGTTTGTCTTGAACGCGGCATGAAGATCCCCCAAGACTTATCTTTTGTGGGTTACGATAATATTCCTTTCCCGCAATATATCTCCCCGAAGCTCACCACGGTTAATAACCCAATCCACGAAATGGGTAAAATGGCGGCATTTTGGGTATTAAAACATGTTTATAATAATACCAGCGCCAATGTAGAAAATACCTTTACTCCTCAGCTGGTGGTTAGAAACTCTGCGACAGCGCCAATCAAATAGATGATAACTAAAGCACTGCATATTAATTGTTATCAGTGGTGATTTAGCCACTGATACAACTGGGTTATAACCCTCCTAGTACCCGCACACGCTAATCTTTTAAACCTATAAGTCAGCAATCCTCAATAGTAAGCTCATTAATCGTCAGCCCTATCGCTAATGCTGCCTGCCAAATACCGTTTTTATCGCTGCAATTGCGGCATTTTTTGAGCTTTTTAATTATCAATCTAGATTACTCTTTTTACTCTCTAACAGCCTAATTAACTGATAAAAATCCCCCCTAAAGCCAAGCTAAACACTGTTCACTAAAGCTGCAATTGTACGTTTTTAAGAATCAGCTTCCATTTATGGCAATAAACAGCTCCCCAAGCACATATTTTTACAAATTTATGTAAGCGCTATCACAAAAAATATTTTTATCTAACTATTTTAAAAAAGCAATAGAAACACAATTTACCAGATTAATAACAATAACTTACTGGAAACCCCTAACATTTTCACAAAAAAACACGGTTAATGATTTGTAATCTTTATGCTAAATAATGTTGACGCTGTTAACAAATTGATCTAGTTTTATGTAAGCGCTTACATAGTGTTTTACACAAAGCCTTAACCAAGCGCTAACAAAATGATGAATAAAGAACGTTACGAATTAATCGTAACCCGAATAAAAAATCAGAGAGTAGTAGCCTGAATTCGAAGTCGAGGGGAGACTTAGATGAAACCTAGAACATTTAGAAAAACCAGAATTGCCACTAGCTTGTCGGTAGTACTGAGCGCAAGTACCATGATGCCAGCATTTGCAGCAGATGAAGTTGTTGCCGATGAAAACATCGAAGTACTTAAGGTCACTGGTATCCGTGGTAGCTTAATTAAATCGATGGATTTAAAACGCAGCTCTAACGGTGTTGTTGATGCAATTAACGCAGAAGATATTGGTAAGTTCCCGGACAGTAACTTAGCAGAGTCTTTACAACGTATTACTGGTGTATCAATTGACAGACAAAACGGTGAAGGTAGCCGTGTTTCTGTGCGTGGTTTTGGTGCAGATCAAAACTTAGTCATGCTTAATGGCCGTCAAATGCCTGTGACTACCGGTTCTCGTTCATTCGACTTTGCCAACATTGCTTCTGAAGCCATTAGCGCAGTTGAAGTTGAAAAAACCAGCCAAGCTAAAAACTCTACTGGTGGTATTGGCGCAACCATTAATGTTCTAACTCATCGCCCGTTAAGCTCTCCTGGTCTAAAAGCCAGTTTTGGTGTTAAGGCTGTTGATGATACCTCTACTGATAATGGTTCTATCACGCCTGAACTTTCTGGTATTTATTCAAATACCTTTGCTGATGGTAAATTCGGTGTTGCTATATCAGCCAGTTATCAAGAACGTGAAAGTGGTAACCAGCAAGCCCAAGTGGGTACCGGCTGGCGCAGTTTCCCAGGCTTTGCTGACCAAGATCCAACTCCTGGTGGTACTGGTGAATGGGGTGGCATACCAAAAGATGACAATCAAATAAACCGACCTAGTGACAGTGATATTTACTCAGTACCTCAAACCACGGTTTACCGGTTCGAAGAGCAACAACGTGCTCGTACCAATGGTCAGTTAGTACTTCAGTACGAACCAATCGACTCTTTGCGTGCAACGTTAGATTACACTTACATGCAAAACGACATCGATACTCAATCACATGATGTATCAGCATGGTTTAACTTTGTACCAACACAAGAAAGTACTTGGTCTGATGGCCCAGTATCTTCACCACTGGTTTATTCTGAAATCTATCCTGATGGCGGCGCCGATTTATCAATGGCGGCTGGCGATTTTGGTACCCGTGATGAAAGCAATTCAATCGGCTTTAATTTAGAGTGGGATGCAACTGATAATCTATTCTTATCACTGGATTACCATAGCTCTGATGCTGAGCGTTCTCCCAATAGCAAATATGGTAGTAACAGTAACGTCAGTACCGCAGCATTTATTCGTACCAGTGCAGCAACTGACTTTACTGGTGATGTACCTGTACTTGCTGTCGGCGGCGGTAACCAAGTTCGCCCAGAAGACATGCGCGTAACCGGTTCTGTATTTGGTAATGCTCGAAATAAATCAGAAATTGATCAGTTACAAATCAACGGTACTTACATCTTTGAAGAAGCCGGTAGCATTGACTTTGGTATTGCAGCAACTGACGTAAACAACCATTCGCAATCCGTAAACGTACAACGTAATGACTGGGGCGGTGTGGGTAGTGCTGGAGACTTAGATGCTGAATGGTTCCCTGCTGGTAGCGTACAAGATAAATTTGATGGCTCACAAGGTGACTTCTCAGATTATCAAGGTTCAGCATCTATTGACCCGCAAGATGTGATTTTCCTATGGGACTTCGATTCTGTAGTAGCTCGTGCTGCTGAACTATACGGTTCAACCGCTATTGGTGATTGTGGTAATGGTTTCTGCCCTTCAACGGATTACACTACAGACCGCTTCACTGAAGAAAAGTCCCAATCAGCTTATGTTCAGTATAACTATGAAGGTGATATTGGCGATATGCCATTTGATGTGCACGTGGGTGTGCGTTATGAGCAAACAGATGTTGAATCAACCTCTAGAGTATTAACCTATGACCAAGCAACTTGGATCGCAGAAACAGAAATCGCTTTACAAAGTACAGTAAGCGATAACAGCGCTTTCCAAACACAAACGGGTGAATACGATTACTTCTTACCCAGCTTTAATTTCAACATTGAAGTGGTAGAAGATGTCATGCTGCGTGCGGCATACAGCGAAACCATTGGTCGTCCTGATTACACCTCGATCCAAGGTGGCACAAGTGTTAATACACTAGCTAACCGTGGTGGCGGTAGTGGTGATACAGGTAACCCAAGTTTATTACCGTTAGAGTCTGAAAATATCGATTTTTCTGCTGAATGGTATTACGACAATGCCAGTTATGTCTCGGTAGGTTACTTCCGTAAAGATGTCACTAACTTTATTTCATCTAACCCTGTTAACACCAACCTATATAACATTGCAGATCCATCAAATGGTGTTTATGTTCAAGAAGCGATTGCAGCAGGTCAAGTGACAGCAGTTGACCAGCGTCAGTGGATTTATGATAACTACGGTGCCACTGACCAAAATGTTACAATGAACCCTGATAACGACAATATTGAAATCACTGGTAACCCAGGCGACCCTGATTTGAATTTTGTTATTAACACCCCTTCAAACAGTAACGGTAGCTCAGTAATCGATGGTTGGGAATTTGCAGTACAGCACTTCTTTGGTGAGTCAGGCTTTGGTTTACAAGCTAACTACACCTTGGTTAATGCGGGTGATGATTTTGATAATAGCAACTTGGGTCGTCCAGATAGTGCTATGCGCGCTGCTGATGCTGGACAAAATGTATTAACCAACATCAGTGATACTGCCAACATTGTTGCTATGTATGAAGACTATGGTTTCTCAGCACGTTTAGCGTGGAACTGGCGTGATGAGTTCTTAAACTCTACCGGCAATGATACTGGTGCTAACCCCACTTATACTGAAGAATACTCACAACTTGATTTTAATATCGGTTATGACATTGCGGCAGTAGAAGGCTTAACCGTGTTCTTCGAAGGTCTTAATATTACCAACGAAAACACCCGTACCCATGGTCGTTCGTACACAGAAGTACTTAACTACACCCAAACTGGGGCACGTTATAGCTTAGGTGCGCGTTACACATTCTAATGTGTATGTAAATCTATCAAAAAGTAAGGTCGTTTGAGGTGACCCCATGGTCACCTCTTTTTTTAAGCTACATCCATTAGCAACAAGGACGTTGCACTTTTTTATCAAACTACTGAATACAGATTTCACTAACTATCCCTTGTAAGTGACTGAAAATTATTCGATGCTGTTTAAGTTAACAACTAAGCCTTAAAGATATTAATAAAAACAATAGGCCCTTTTATGGAACAAGCGATAAATCATATAGTCATTGTCGGTGGCGGCACTGCAGGTTGGATTACAGCAGGTATTCTGGCTGCTGAACATAATGCTGATAATGGCAAACTATCGCCCTCTCCCAAGCTCAACATTACCCTGATAGAATCCCCTGATGTTGCCACGATTGGCGTTGGCGAAGGCACTTGGCCTTCAATGCGCACCACCTTAAAAAAAATCGGTATCAGTGAAACAGAATTTTTAATCAGTTGCGATGCCAGCTTCAAGCAAGGTTCACGGTTTATTAATTGGACCCATTCGCTGACTGAAAACCACAGCAATAACCCAAACAATAGTCCAAGCAATAGTCCAAGCAATAAAAGCAGCGATCATTATCTACACCCGTTTAGCCTGCCGATGGGCACTAACGAAATTGATTTATGCCCCTATTGGTTACCCCACCGTGACCAAGTCAGCTTTGCTGATGCTGTCGGTCAGCAAAACCAACTGAGTCAGCTATTTTTAGCGCCTAAGCAAATAACCACTGCTGAGTATCAATTTCAAAATAATTACGGTTACCATTTAAACGCTGGTAAATTTAGTCAACTGCTACAAAAGCATTGCACTGAAAAACTCGGCGTCAGCCATATACGCGATCACGTCACGGCTATTCATAAAAAAGACAACGGCGACATTGGCTATTTAGCCACTAAACACTCAGGTGAAATTGCAGCTGACTTATTTGTTGATTGCACTGGGGTGAAATCATTACTTTTGGGCGAGCAACTTGAAGTGCCATTCATTTGCCAAAAGGCAGTGTTATTTAATGACTCAGCCCTAGCGGTACAAGTCCCCTACCCTGAGCCTGAAACAGATATCGCTTCATGTACCCATTCAACCGCGCAAACTAATGGCTGGATTTGGGATATCGGCTTACCCACACGCCGCGGTGTTGGACATGTGTACTCGTCGAGTCATACAACGCAAGCTGAGGCGGAGCAACAACTGATCGATTATCTAAAACCGACCGCGGGGTTAGATGTTGATAATCTCAACATTAGAGCGCTTTCCATCGCCCCAGGTCATAGGCAGGTGTGCTGGAAAAACAACTGTATGGCTATTGGTATGGCTTCAGGCTTTATTGAGCCCTTAGAGGCATCGGCATTAGCCTTAGTTGAATGGAGCGCTAATACCCTTGCGCAGCAACTCCCTGCTAACCGTCAGGTGATGGATATTGTATCGGCTAGAGTGAATAAGCGTTTTCAGCAACATTGGCAACAAATTATCGAGTTTTTGAAATTGCATTATGTGCTGAGTAAACGCAGTGACAGTGACTATTGGCATGATCATCGTGAATCATCCACCATTCCTGATAGCTTGCAAGAGCAGTTACAACTATGGCAGACCCAGCCTCCAAGCCGTCATGACATTCAACATACTGATGTGCTGTTTCCGGCTGCGAGCTTTCAATTTGTGCTTTACGGAATGGGCTTTGAAACACAAATGCCAAACCAATTAAAACCTTCTTTACAAAATAGAGCTCAGCAATTATTTGCCGACAATATCAAACGTACCCAAGGTTTAAAGCAAGTATTACCGAGTAATCGAGAATTACTTAATAAAATCCAACAATATGGGTTATCTCGTATTTAGCACCCAACCCATTGATAAATTATAACGACAACATAAACAGCAATGACTGTACTTGATTAGGATGTCAGCATGAACAAACCAGTATTACTCAATAGCGTCGACCACAAAGATTTGAAAATCATCACTGAGCGCTCAGCAAAGTACGGTGATAATTTATGGTACACGGTAACTTTCCCGTTAGAATTTCGCAGTGTGCAGGCTAATTATCCGATCTTTTTTCAAAAAGACAGCCAAACGGGTCAATTCTATTCGGTGGCGTTATTTGGCTTCCAACACAAAGAAAACCTGTTCTTACAAGATGGTAAATGGAATGCATCATATATCCCACTAACCGTGCGACGTCAGCCATTTCTAATTGGTCAACAAACAGTGACTGAAGATGGCGTTGAGCAGGTTCAACGAGTGATCCACCTCGATCCTAACCACCCTCGAATCAACGAAACTGAAGGCGAAGCCTTATTCTTCCCTTATGGTGGTAATACCCCCTATTTAGATGAAGTCGGCGATATGCTTGAAGCGATTCACCATGGTTTAAGTGACAGTAAAAAGTTCATCGACACTTTAATCAAACTTGAATTACTTGAGTCATTCACCCTAGATGTACAATTAGATAACGGTGAAAAGCATCAAATGATCGGCTTTTATACCATTAACGAAGACACCTTAGCGGCCTTATCAGCTGAAACCCTTGGTGAGTTACATCAACATGGTTACCTCAATGCTATCTACATGGCGCTTGCATCCCAATCTAATATCAGACAGTTACTTAATTTTAAAAATGCTCAAAATGGCTAAATCTGATTGACTTAGATTTATAGAAAAATTAAGTACTCGATGAGATGTAAGGTAATGAGCATGGCACTAAATCAGGAACTAAATCAGACAGCAAAGCAGACGGTAAAAGTCATAGATGATTGTCCATTAGAAGATATTCAAGCTGTGATTGAGGCAATGAATATTGAAAACACCGTTCAGCCCGTTATCTTTAAAGGTGCTTGCCGCCATTGGCCGCTGGTTCAGGCAGGTTTAGATTCTGCTAAATCAGCCGCTGACTACCTGTTGTCTTTTTATCAAGAAACGCCGGTTACTGCCTATTATGTTGCGCCTGAACATAAAGGCAGAGTTTTTTATAATGAGCAGGTCAATGGCTTTAATTACCAAGCCAGCCAACTCAACTTAAGACAAGTGATTGATAAGTTATTTGCCCACCAAGATGATCAATTGCCGCCAAGTATTTATATGGGCTCCACCGAGATAAACCATTTTTTGCCCGGACTTGCGGCTGAAAATAGCGTTAATATCGACCCCATAAAACCACTCACCAGTGTCTGGCTTGGTAATCAATCTCGCATCGCTGCCCACTTTGATTTTCCACAAAACCTCGCTTGTAATGTTGTCGGAAAACGCACCTTTACTCTTTTCCCACCTGAACAGGTGGCCAATTTATATATTGGCCCGATGGAGTTTGCCCCCGGCGGACAAGAAATTAGCATGGTGGACTTCGATAATCCTGACTTTGAGCGTTTCCCTAAATTTACCCACGCATTAGCGGCCTCACAAACCGCTGAATTAGAAGCTGGTGACGTACTCTATGTTCCAAGTATGTGGTGGCACCATGTGGCGGGTAATCAAGCCTTTAATGTGCTTATTACCCACTGGTGGCGTGACAGTCCAGGTTATTTAGGTAGACCCAATAATGCCCTAGCCTTGGCGATGCTGAGTTTACGCTCATTACCAAAAGCGCAGCGCCAAGCATGGAAAGCCATGTTTGAGCATTATGTTTTTGACCATGATGACGACGATGTAGCGCACATCCCTAAAGAGGCTCAAGGGATGCAAACCAAACCGCTAGATGAGCTCAATGCACGTAAATTAAGAGCTGATTTAATCAATAAATTAAAACGCTAACCGCTTTTGCCAAGCAACTTATTTTAGCAAATACGTCTTTAATATCATGATATTACAAGAAAATATAGTTTAAGGAATGCCAATGAACATACCAAATAAACCCATTAAAAAGGTCGTCATCGCCGGTGGCGGCACCGCAGGTTGGATGACAGCGGCGGCATTAACTAAGTTATTAGGTAAAAACCTTGAAGTAGTATTAGTTGAGTCTGATGAAATCGGTACTGTGGGTGTCGGTGAAGCAACCATCCCAACACTGCATATTTTTCATCGCTTATTAGGCATTAAAGAACAAGATGTCATGGCGGCCACCAATGCTACCTTTAAACTGGGCATTTCTTTTGAAAACTGGCATGACGTCGGCAAAGATTATATTCACTCATTTGGTTTTTTAGGCAAAGATTGCTGGGCTTGTGGCTTTCAACATTTTTGGCTTAAGGGTCAGCAACGTGGGCTAGTCAGTGAAATTGGTGATTATTGCACCGAACATTTGGCCGCCCGCGAAGGTCGATTTGCCGTGTTACCTAATCAAGATTACAACCATGCCTATCATATGGATGCCAGCTTATACGCCAAGTTCTTGCGGGTTATTGCAGAGCAGCACGGTATTAAGCGTATTGAAGGCAAAATATCAGCGGTACAGCAGCACCATGATAATGGCCATATCAGCGCGTTAACACTGATGTCAGGTGAAGTGATTGAAGGTGACTTATTCATTGATTGTACCGGCTTTAAGGCCTTATTAATCGAGCAAACCCTTAATGCAGGTTTTGATGACTGGAGCCATTGGTTACCTTGTGATAGCGCCATTGCGGTGCAAACAAAAACCACCAGCAAGCCCATTCCCTATACTCGTTCAATTGCCCGAGAATCCGGCTGGCAGTGGCGCATTCCGCTACAAAGCCGCACTGGCAACGGTATTGTGTTTTGCAGTAAATACATCAGTGATGATGAAGCTAAAGCCACCTTAATGGAAAACATTGAAGGTGAACCATTAACTGAACCACGAGTGATAAAGTTCCGCACCGGTAGTCGCCGTAAAACCTGGGATAAAAACTGTGTCGCTATTGGTCTTTCTTCTGGCTTTTTAGAGCCTCTAGAGTCCACCAGCATTCATTTAATTCAGCGCGGTATTGTACGTTTACTGCAAATGTTCCCTTCACAAGGCATTGTTGAAGAAGATATCAATGAGTTTAACCAACAGACTCGCACAGAAACCGAGAATATTCGTGACTTCATTATCTTGCATTATAAAGTCACTGACAGAGTCGATACACGTTTTTGGCGTCATTGTAAGAGCATGGACGTACCTGCCTCATTGCAACATCGTATCGATATGTTTGATGCTTCAGGTAAAGTCTACAAACACGGTAATGAGTTATTTGGTGAAAGCTCTTGGATACAAGTAATGATGGGCCAAGGTCTAGCGCCGAAACAATATCACCCGATAGTGGATATGATGGAAGATGCAGAACTTGAAAGCTTCTTAGGCAATATCAAAGCAAAAGTGAAACACAAAGTGGCTAATTTGCCTGATCATTATGAGTTTGTGCAGCATTACTGCAAATCAAAAATGCTTTAACTCATTCTAATCGCTTGATAGGTATAGATAACGGATCCGCATATTATGGTCGATGTAACATCAGCAGCACCTAAGTCAGATAAACATATGCCAGATAAACATAAGCCGGCTGGCAGCAATAACTTAAATGCTATGGTGCTGGTCAAAAAGCCCATCAAGCCACAAGTGGTTTATATCGGTGAGTTAAAAACACCGGTGATTGTGATTGATGACTTTACTGCTGATGTATCTGAACTTCAGGCCTGTGCCAGTCAAATCGATTTCAATCTCGATATGGGGTCTTACTACCCTGGTGTGCGGGCAAAATTACCTAAAGACTATGTTATTGAAGTGCTTAATCATATATTCCAGCTAATTTATGATGTGTACAAGGTGCCAACCAATTTACGAATTAAGCCTCAAGCGACCTATTTTTCGTTAATTAACCGTCAGCCAGAAAGCTTAACCACCTTGCAGCGGATCCCCCACTTTGATACCCCTGCGCCCTACTATTTTGCCATTTTACAATATTTGAACGACCAGCCCCACGGCGCCACGGCGTTTTTTAAACATAAACCCAGTGGTTTTGAACGTATTACTCAACAAAACATGCAGCAATATTTTAATGCTGCCGAGCCCTATTTACAGCAAATAGCCCCTAAACCTGCCAAGTATTTTGTTGAAAGTAACGCCTATTATCAGCAACATCATCAAATTGAATACAAGCAACACCGTTTGGTGATTTACCCCGGTAACCTATTACACTCGACCTTGGTAAACCTTGATACTGACATTGACAGTAATCCTGATACTGGTCGGCTAACCGCCAATATTTTTATCAATATTGAATAATATCTACAGTAATTATCCGCCAAGTCAGTGATTGAACAAGCCGTATGCCTTAATACCTAACAAACTAACATTGTACAAACGAGTACATGACTAAAACATTAATAGCAAAAGCCAATCCAGCAAGGAGCCTGTGATGACACCGAAAACACCAACAGCTATGAAAGGGCTTACAAAAAAGGTTCAGCTAGCGTTAACACTTACTGCGGCTGCAACAAGCCTTATCAGTGTTTCAACAAATGTTGTTGCATCTTCGGTGAATGCCTCATCACAGTCTCAAGCTTCATCACAAACTCATGCCTTATCGGTTTTATCAATAAGTGAACAACAACGCTTACAACATCGTTTGTCCAATGTAGAAGCTGAAATTGAGCGCCTTTTACCGCAGCTTACTTTAGAAGAAAAAGTTTCACTGGTGCACGCTGGCGGTAAATTTCATATCCCTGCTATTGAGCGATTAAATATTCATGAAATGTGGATGTCAGATGGCCCCCATGGCGTCCGTTATGAAATCGACCGAAACTCATGGGCGCCTGCTGGCTGGACCAATGACTACTCCACTTACTTGCCGCCATTAACCGCTGTTGCAGCAAGTTGGGACCCGCACATGGCAAGCTTACACGGCAATGTTTTAGGCGCCGAAGCCCGTCATCGCAACAAAGATTTAATCCTCGGCCCTGGGGTTAATTTAGCCCGTTTACCTTTGTATGGGCGTAACTTTGAATACATGGGTGAAGACCCCTTTTTGGCAGCCGCACTAGTAGTGCCAACCGTTAAAGCCATTCAAGCCAATGATGTAGGCGCCACTGCCAAGCATTATGCCCTTAACACGCAAGAGTTAAACCGCACAGGCGTTAACGCCATACCCGATGAGCGTACCTTACGAGAAGTGTATTTACCGGCATTTGAAGCCGCAGTAAAGCTCGCTAATGTGCACGCGATTATGGGCGCTTATAATGAATTTCGTGGTACTAATGCTAATCAAAGTAAGCATCTCATTAAAACCATTTTAAAAGGTGAATGGGGCTACGAAGGCGTGCTTCTCACAGATTGGAATGTTGATATCAATACCTATGACGCCGCCATGAATGGCCTTGATATCGAAATGGGTACTGACGTAGCCAGTTACGATGAATACTTTTTAGCAAAGCCGCTATTAGAGATGATCAAAGCGGGCAAAGTGCCTGAGGCTGAATTAGACGATAAGGTTCGCCGTATTCTAAGAGTTCAGCTCAGTATCGGTATGATGGATAAACAACGTTTATCAGGCGAGCGCAATACCCAGGCCCATCGTGATGATGCAAGAACCATTGCCACCAACGGTGTTGTCCTATTAAAGAATGATAATCGCGTATTGCCACTGGATAGCAACAAGGTAACAAACATTCTGGTTTTAGGCCCTAATGCCGATAAGCGTCATGGTTTCGGTGGTGGCTCATCAGAAGTCAAAGCCCTATATGAAATAAGCCCACTTGATGGTCTTAAAGCTAAGTTTGAGCAAGCAGGAAGCAAGGTAAAGATTGAACATATGCGCCCTGCCAGTAGTCAATTTATGCCCATTCCCAATGATTACCTCACCACACGACATTGGACTGGCACGCCGTCATGGCAGATTAATTACTTTACCGATACCAAGATGGAGCAATTAAGCAGTGAATCATGGATTGCAGACCCACAGTTTGATTCCAAGGGCAAAGCGCAAATCATCGAAATCAAAGCTAACATTAAGCCAATGGAAACGGGCAACCATACCTTAAAGATTAAAGGTAGCGGCACAGTATCGTTAACCATTAATGATAACCGCTTAGTCAGCAGTACTCAGGTCACTGATGCAAAAGTGTTAAGCCAAGATATCAAGCTAACCGCAGATGAAACCTATGCATTTAGCCTAACTTATCAAGGTGATGAAACCGTCACTTTAGGCTGGGAAACACCTAACAACTTATATAACACAGAAAAAGAATATCTCGCCGCAGCGAAAAACGCTGATGCAGTAGTTTATTTTGGTGGTTTGAGCCATGCTGATGATCGTGAATCTATTGATCGCCCTGATATGAAGTTGCCAGGTCAACAAGATGAAATTATCGCTAAGCTATTAACAGCTAACCCAAATACCGTGGTATTTATGATTGGAGGCTCAGCGGTAGAAATGCCATGGGCAGATGATGCCAATGCTGTGTTATGGGGCTGGTATGGCGGTATGGAAGCTGGACATGCTTACGCTGACATCCTATTTGGTGATGAAACCCCCAGCGGAAAGATGCCGATAACATTACCGAAAAAACTCGCTGATACCGCGCCAATTGCCCTAAATGATTATAACGAAAAGGAATCACGTTATAGCGAAGGTGTATTTATTGGTTATCGCTGGTTCGAGCAACAAAATATCACCCCACAATTTCCTTTTGGCCACGGTCTATCCTATAGCGATTTCACCTACTCAGACATTCAACTTTCAACTGATAATATCAAAGCTGATGACACGATTACTGTTACTGCAACAATAACCAATAGCAGTAACATCGCTGGCGCTGAAGTGACTCAGTTATATTTGCATGATCTTAACGCCAGTGTCCCGCGACCTGCCAAAGAGTTAAAAGGCTTTAATAAAGTGTGGCTCAACGCCGGTGAAAGCAAACAAGTGAGTTTCAACTTAACCACACGAGACTTATCTTTTTGGGATGTAAAATCCAATGATTGGCTCGCTGAAACCGGTGAATTTGAAGTGATGATTGGCGCGTCTGTCGCTGATATAAAGTTGCGTAAAAAGTTTACCTACACGCAGTAGCAAGCTGAATTAAATAACGACAACTGATAGATATAAAGGGTGAGCAAATAGTTATATATAGTAACTTAAAGAGTGTATATTGTGTATTAAGGCAGAGAAATCTGCCTTTTTATTGCTACATACACAGCATAGGACTATAGTGTATTA